>CACGTU010000017.1 GCA_902576045.1 uncultured Pelagibacteraceae bacterium
ATCAACTCAATTAGGGTGGTACTTTTTTGGGAGTGAGGTCGGCATCAATATAGGTATGGTTGTTGGAGTGATTTCTGTGTCTGTGGCCGCATACTTGATGTATATATTGGGATGGCGTGACGCAGATGATGATGAATAGAATTTTGTTTCGTTCAATTTGAAAATTTAGTAGGAATCGCTAAATGAAATCAAAAGCAAAAGTTGTTATTGTAGGTGGTGGTGTAGTGGGAGTAAGTGCACTTTATCATTTAGCAAAAAAAGGTTGGTCAGACGTAGTCTTAATCGAGAGGAAAGAATTAACCTCAGGTTCAACATGGCATGCAGCAGGTCTTCTTCCTTTATTCAATATGAGTTATTCAGTTGGACAATTACATAAATATGCTGTCAATCTCTATAAGACATTAGAGGAAGAAACAGGAAAGAACGTAGGTTTCAGTGTTGTTTCAAATATTAGATTAGCGAGCACTAAAGATAGAATGGATGAGTATCATCAATATGCAGGAGTTGCTCAAACAATAGGTGTTGATGTAAAATTTTTAACTCCAGATCAAGTAAAAGAAATTTGGCCTTTATGTAATACTTCAGATTTAGTTGGAGCAATACAACACCCAGAAGATGGATACATTCAACCAGCAGATCTAACTCAAGCTTTAGCAACAGGCGCAAGAAATAGAGGTGCAGAAATTTATAGAAATACAAGTGTAGTTGGAATGAAACAAACTAAAGATGGCTGGGTTGTTGAAACAGATAAAGGAACTATTGAATGTGAACATATCATTTCTTGCTCAGGAAATTTTGCAAGACAAACTGGAAAAATGGTAGGTTTAGATATTCCTGTTATACCGGTTGAACACCAATACATTGTTACAGAACCGCATCCTGAAATTCAAAAAAGAAAAAAAGAAGGACTTCCAGAAATGGGAGTTTTAAGAGATAGCGATAGCAGATGGTATATGAGAGAAGAAGCAGGAGGATTAATTCTAGGTCCTTACGAAGATGGTGCACCATGTTGCTATGTAGATGGACCTTCAAAAGATTCTGAGTACGAACTATTCCAAGAAGATTTAGATAGACTAGCTCCACATATTGAGGGAGCGATTCATAGGGTTCCAGCTTTTGGTGAAGTAGGAGTAAAAAAAGTTTATAACGGCGCAATTTGTTATACTCCAGATGGAAATCCAATTGTTGGACCTGCTTGGGGATTAAAAAATTTCTGGATTAATGAAGGTCATAGTTTTGGAATAACAGCAGCAGGTGGTGCAGGTTGGCAATTAGCAGAATGGATTGTAGATGGAGAGCCAACTATTGATATGCTTGGAGTAGAACCAAGAAGATATGGGGATTATTGTTCAAAATCCTATCTTAAAGAAAAAAATGAAGAAGCTTATAGAAATGTATTTATTATTCATTATCCTGATGAAGAAAGAGGTGCAGCAAGACCTCTAAGAACTGCACCGTGTTACGACAGAATGAAAAATTTAGGAGCAGTATTTGGTCAAAAATTTGGATGGGAAAGACCAAACTTTTTTGCAACTGATGGTATGGAACAAAAAGATGATTGGTCTTTTAGAAGATCAAAGTGGTTTGAAGCAATCAAGAAAGAGTGTAAAAATGTAAAGCAAAATGTTGGTTTATTAGACATGACTGCCTTTGCAAAATGTAGAA
This sequence comes from uncultured Pelagibacteraceae bacterium, assembly GCA_902576045.1. Lineage (GTDB taxonomy): Bacteria > Pseudomonadota > Alphaproteobacteria > Pelagibacterales > Pelagibacteraceae > Pelagibacter. Next base: position 1,666 of record CACGTU010000017.1, read on the forward strand.
TTAAAGGCCCTGGAGCCGAAGAATTTTTAGACAATTTAGTTGCTAATAAACTTCCAAAAAAAATAGGAAGAATAAATCTTTGTCACGCGCTAAATACTAAAGGCGGAGTACACTCTGAGTTTACAATTATGAGGGAGGCTGAAGACAGTTTTTATCTTGTATCTGCAGGAGCCTTTCAAAGATTAGATCATGACTGGATACATAGATGGATGCCAAAAGATGGATCAGTACAGTTTGAAAATTTAACTAACAGTAATGGAGTTCTTGTGGTCTCTGGTCCAAAAGCAAGAGAGCTAATGCAAAGAGTTTCTACTGATGATTTTTCAAATGAAAATTTTAAATGGTTAAGTGCTAAGATGGTTGATATTGGTTATGCGCCTGTTAATGCAATGAGGGTAAATTTTGTAGGCGAACTTGGTTGGGAACTACATCATCCAATTGAGTATCAAAATCACATCTTTGATAAATTAATGGAGGCAGGACAAGACTTAGGTATTAAACCATACGGAATAAGGGCAATGAATAGTTTAAGAGTTGAAAAATCTTATAAATTGGTTGGAACAGAACTGTCCATTGAATATTCACCTTACGAAAGTGGTTTGGATCGTTTTGTTCATCCAAATAAAGGAAAGTTTATTGGTTTAGAGGCTTTAAACCAATGGAGAGAAAAAGGTTTTAATAATAAATTGATAACAATGGAAGTTCACAATACAACAGATGCAGATGTTTTAGGTAACAACCCTGTTTATGAAAATGGTAGTGTTATTGGAAGAGCAACTGGTGGTGACTTTGGATTTAGATTGGATAAGTCTATTGCTTTAGCGATGGTGAAGCCAGAACTTGGAAATGTAGGACAAAAACTAAAAATAGATATTTTAGGAAAAATGCATGAAGCAACTGTTCTTGAAGAAAGTCCTTATGATCCTGAAAATAATTTATTAAGAGCATAATGAAAATATTAGTCGCTGTAAAAAGAGTAATTGATTACAACGTTCAAATCAGGGTTAAAGAGGATGGCAGTGGTGTCGTTACTGATAACGTAAAAATGTCAACTAATCCACCTGATGATAATGCGGTAGAAGAGGCTGTTAAAATAAAAGAGGCTGGCAAAGCTACAGAAATAGTTGCAATAACAGTAGGCGAGGAGAAAGCACAAGAGACAGTTAGAAAAGCTTTAGCAGTAGGAGCAGATAGAGGAATTCATGTTAAAGTTGATGGAATAATTGAACCATTAGCAGTTTCAAAAATTTTACAGAAAGTTGTTGAAAAAGAAAAGCCTGATTTAGTTTTTATGGGCAAACAAGCAATCGATGATGATTGTAATCAAACAGGACAAATGCTCGCTGCTCTTTTAAATTGGCCACAAGCAACATTTGCATCTAAAATTGAAGTCAAAGAAAAATCTTTGGAAGTTACAAGAGAAGTAGATGAAGGTTTAGAAACAATTGAAGTTAATGTTCCTGCTATTGTAACATGTGATCTAAGATTAAATGAACCTAGATACGCATCTTTACCAAACATTATGAAAGCAAAGAAAAAACCAATAGAACAAATTAATGCATCAGATTTAGGTATTGATACAAGTCCAAGAATCGAGCAAATTAAGGTAGAAGAACCTCCTAAAAGAAAAGCGGGCATTAAAGTCGCAAATGTTGAAGAATTAGTTCAAAAATTAAAAAATGAGGCTAAAGTAATATAATGTCAGTTTTATTAATTGCAGAACATAACAATAAAGAGGTTAAACCTTTTACTTACAACGCTATAACAGCAGCTTCACAAATAGATCAAGATCTTCATGTTTTGATTATTGGTTATAATGCAGATGAAGTTGCAAAGTCTATTTCACAAGTTCCAAGTGTAAAAAAAGTAATACAAGTCGATAATGAAATTTATGAAAATTATATTGCAGAAAATTATACATCTGCAATACTTAAACAAGCAGACAATTATTCACATATAGTTTGTTCTGCTAATACTTTTGGGAAAAATTTAATGCCAAGAGTTGCAGCTTTACTAGATACATCCCAAGTGAGTGATATTATTAAAGTAATATCATCAGATACATTTTTGAGACCGATTTATGCTGGAAATGCATTTGCAACTGTTAAAAGCAACGATCCAAAGAAATGCGTTACAATAAGACCAACTTCTTTTGATCCTGCACCATCAACAGGTGGTTCTGCTGAAATAGTAAAAGCAGATGCTGCAGATAAAACAGAGACAACTCAATTTGTAAAAAGAGAGGAGATTAAATCTGATAGACCTGAGTTAGGGACAGCTAGAGTGGTGGTATCAGGTGGAAGAGGTATGCAAAGTGGAGAAAATTTCAAACTTATTCAACAAGTTGCTGACAAACTCAATGCTGCAATAGGTGCATCACGTGCTGCAGTTGATGCTGGTTATATTACTAACGACCATCAAGTAGGACAAACTGGAAAAGTAGTTGTACCAGACCTATATATTGCAGTTGGTATATCTGGCGCTATTCAACATCTAGCTGGAATGAAAGAGAGCAAAGTTATTGTTGCTATAAATAAAGATGGTGAAGCTCCAATTTTTAGTGTTGCAGATTATGGATTAGAGGCAGATTTATTCGAGGCTCTTCCACAGTTTCTGTCAGAACTGAACAAATTAAACACTATACAAAAATAACAAATACTGTAATAAAATATCATTATGTCCAGAGAAGTGATGGAATACGATGTGGTAATCGTAGGGGGCGGACCATCAGGACTTTCAACTGCAATAAAGTTAAAGCAGTTAAATCCAGATATAAATGTCTGCTTACTCGAGAAAGCATCTGAAATTGGAGCCCATATTTTATCAGGCAATGTGTTCGAAACACGTGCTCTTGATGAGCTATTACCAAATTGGAAAGAATTAAATTCACCGATAAAAACAAAAGTTACTAAAGAAAAATTTTTATTTTTAGGAAAAGAAAAATCTTTGAGTTGGCCAACCTGGTTGCTTCCTAAAGTTCAACAAAATCATAAAAATTATATCATAAGTCTTGCAAATCTATGTAGATGGTTAGGAGAGCAAGCAGAAGCACTAGGTGTTGAAATTTTTCCTGGTTTTCCCGCAAGTGAAGTTTTGTACAATGAAGATGGATCAGTTAAAGGTATTGCCACTCAAGATATGGGTTTAGATAAAGAGGGCAACAAGAAAGACAGTTACGAACCTGGTATGGAATTACATGCAAAAGTAACTGTATTTGCAGAGGGCTGTAGAGGGCATTTAGGTAAAGAATTAATAAAAAAATTTAATCTTAATGAGGGAAAAGACCCACAACAATATGGGATTGGATTTAAAGAAATTTGGGAGGTTGATGAAAAAAATCATACAGAAGGTTTAGTAATGCATACGGCAGGATGGCCGTTAGATAATAGTACATATGGTGGAAGTTTTATTTACCATGCTGAAAACAAACAAATATTTTTAGGTTACGTTATTGGTTTAGATTATAAAAATCCTCACCTTTCACCTTTTGATGAATTTCAGAGATTTAAAACTCATCCAGCTATAAAAAAAATAATAGAAGGTGGAAAAAGAATTTCATATGGTGCAAGAGCTTTAATTGAAGGTGGTATTCAAAGTTTACCAAAGATGTATATGCCAGGTGCATTATTAGTTGGTTGCGACGCAGGAACACTAAACATGCCAAAAATTAAAGGTTCACATACTGCAATGAAAAGTGGAATGATTGCAGCTGAAACTGTTGTTGATCATTTAAATTCAAAAAAAAATTTATCTATATACGAAGAAAAATTTAAAAATAGCTGGGTTTACAGAGAGTTACATGAAGCAAGAAATGTTAAACCTAGCTTTTCATGGGGACTAATTCTTGGAATAATATTTACTGGAATAGATCAAATATTATTTAGAGGAAAAATGCCATTTACGTTAAAACACAAGCACGCTGATCATGAAACTTTAAAACCAGCGAATTCTATGCCAAAAATTGAGTATCCTAAACCAGATAATGTAATAACCTTTGATAAAACAAGCTCAGTTTATCTAACAGGCACAAATCACGCAGATAATCAACCGGTACACTTAAAGTTAAAAGATCCAAACTTACCAATAGCTTACACGTTAGAGAAATTTGATGAGCCAGCACAAAGATATTGTCCTGCAGGTGTTTATGAAGTCCAGCAAGAAAATAACATTAATAAATTTGTAATTAACGCACAGAATTGTATTCATTGTAAAACTTGCGATATAAAAGAGCCTTCGCAAAATATTACCTGGGTTACTCCCGAGGGTGGTGGTGGACCTAAGTATGGAAATATGTAATTAAGATAAGTCTATTGCAAATTTTTTTAAAACTTCAATTGGTATAAGTTTCAAAGTTTTCTCATGAGTTTTTTTTAAAAATACCGGACATCCTTTTCCAGCTTCAACGGCTTTTGCATACCATCCAGCACAAACACACCAACTATCCCCATCTTTTAAACCTGGAAATCCAAATTCTGGATGTGGAGTGATTAAATCATTTCCTGCCTCTTTACACCATTCTAAGAATTCATTATTCACCTTTGCACATACCGTATGTATGCCATGATCATTTTCGTCTGTATTACAACACCCATCTCTATACCAACCTGTCAAAGGATTATTAGAACAATTCTCTAAATCTTCTCCTAAGACGTTTTTTTGAATTTTAGTCATTAAAAATATTTGAAACTTTTTTGTCCACTTCCAGATTAAAAGAAAAGGATCTTCTTTCACCATCTTTTTTAAAAGGATAAGCAGTATGCATTAAATAATTTGGAAATAAAATTAGATCACCAACTTTTGGAATATGATTGTAAATACTATTACTTAAAAAAGATTTAGATCCATGGATAAAATCTATAGTACCGTTTGTTTTTAATTTTTTATTTCCTTTAGTTAAATTTTTAGGGATTTTTAAATATCCAACACCTGATAAATCTCCGTTATGAAAGTGAATAGGGTTGTAATCATTCTTAAGTTGTTTAACAACCCATAAGTTTTTGATTTTTATTTTATTTGATTTTTTATTTAAAGCTCTTTTTAAGAATTTATTTATATTTTCATTAATAAATTTTTTTAAATGTTTATTTATAAAAGACTTTGATAACTCAATTTCTTGCTTAACCTGACCAACTAATTTTTTTGAGTAATCGTTTTTTTTCGATAGATTTTTATTTTTAATTATTTTTTCGAATTCTTTATTAATTTGATTTATAATTTTTTTAGGGATTTTTATAATCCCAATTTTAGGGCCAAAGGGGCTAACAACTTTCATTATATTTTTGTTGGATTTGGTTGTCCTTTATAAACTTCTTCTGGATCAAATTTTTTTGAATCTTCTTCAAATTTCATTTCTATGTTTCTTGCATTATCAATTTTTCCCATTGGTATTGATCTATAAAAACAAGATCTATAACCAACATGGCAACTTGCCCCATCACCAATATCAACTGTTATCCAAATAGCATCTTGGTCATCATCAATTCTTATTTCCTTAACTTTTTGAACAAAACCGCTAGTTTTACCTTTGTGCCAAATCTGTTTTCTGGATCTACTGAAATAGTGAGCCTCTTTTGTTTCAATTGTTAATTTAAATGCTTCAACATTCATGTAACCATGCATTAAGATTTCTTTAGTTTTTGAACATGTTGTAATTACAGGAATCAATCCATCATTATCGAATTTTGGCGAAAGTAACTTACCTTCCTCTATTTCAGCGACATTTTCTCTTTTTTTAAACATATAAAGTGCATTATCTAGCACATTCACTAATATATTAAATATTTTAAAATTAAGTAAATATATATATAAAAACCGTTCATGAAATTAGTAAAAAACGAAAACGATAAAAACAAAGAAGAAATTTCTGATAAAGAAGCCCAAGAAGCTTTTATTAAAATTTTGAAATGGATAGGTGAAGATCCATCTAGAGAAGGTCTATTAGAAACTCCAAAAAGAGTTATGAAGGCCTTTAAAGAATATTTTAAAGGTTACCACGAAGATCCAAAAGCCGTTCTTGATAAAACTTTTGGAGATGTTGAAGGTTACAGTGATATGGTTGTTCAAAAAAACATTTCAGTACAAAGTCATTGCGAACATCATATGGCACCAATTATTGGAATTGCTCATGTTGCATATATTCCAAATCAAAGAGTTGTAGGATTAAGTAAAATTGCAAGAGTAGTTGAAGTATTTTCTAAAAGATTACAAACGCAAGAAAGACTTACAGTTCAAATAGCAAATACTTTAATGGAATCTTTAGATGCAAAAGGCGTTGCAGTGACTATAGATTCAACTCACCAGTGTATGACTATGAGAGGGATTAAAAAAGAGCAAGCAACAACAGTTACAAATTTTTATTTAGGTCAATTCAAGGACGATTTAAGTTATCAGAATAGATATTTGCGGTTTATCGCAAAATAATATTTATTAATTACATGTCAGAAAATTTCAAAGCTTTGGTGCTTAACCAAGACGGAGAAAATTTTACAAGAGAGATAAAATCAGTAGATAAAAGCTTTCTTAAACATGGTGATGTTGCTGTTAAAGTTCATTATTCAGGTTTAAATTATAAAGATGCTCTAATTTTAAAAAATGGAGCAAGATTAGTTAAAGAGTTTCCACACATTCCAGGTATTGATTTTTCAGGAGTTGTTGAAGAAAGCAAACATGAGAAATTTAAACAAGGTGATGAAATAATCTTAACTGGTTGGAGAGTAGGTGAAATTTATTTTGGCGGATATTCTCAATACGCAAAAGTAAATGGTGACTTTTTAGTTAAGAAACCAAAAGACTTAAGTTTAAAACAATCAATGATTATGGGAACAGCAGGTTTTACTGCTCTTCAATGTTCATTTACAGCTAAGACAACAAGAGAGGAGCTTCTACTTGGAAAAAAAGTTGAAGAGGTAATTGTAAGTGGTGCTTCAGGTGGAGTAGGAAGTATGGCTGTAATGATTTTAAATAAACTTGGTTGTAATGTTACAGCTGTTACTGGAAAAGATAGTAATAAAGATTATTTAAAATCAATAGGCGCAAAAAACATTATTAATACTAGCGAATTAACAAAAGATGCAAGACCTCTAGATAAAGGATTGTGGGATGGAGCTGTCGATACAGTAGGTGGTAAAGTTTTAGAAAATATTTTAGCAACAACAAAAGATAGTGGAATTGTTGCAGCTTGTGGAAACGCTGCTGATATAAAATTAAACACTACCGTTATGCCTTTTATAATAAGGGGTGTAAAATTATGGGGTATTAATTCTGTAAATGCTTCAATTCAAAGAAGACAATTCTTATGGAATGAAGCATCAAAGTTAATTGATTTTGAATTGTTGGGTAAATCTATTAAAGAAATTAGTTTAGAAGAACTAATTGATGTTTATCCAAAAATGTTAAAAGGTGAAACATCAGGAAGATATATAATTAATTTAGAAAAATAGTTATGGATTGGGATAAATTAAAAATTTTTCATGCAGTTGCAGAAGCTGGAAGTTTCACTAGTGCAACAGTGATATTAAATTTAAGCCAATCTGCAATAAGTAGACAAATTCAATCTTTAGAGGAGGATTTAAAGGTTAAATTGTTCGAAAGACATGCAAGAGGCTTAACTTTAACTGAAAACGGTGAATATGTTTATAAAACCGCCCATGAAGTTATTAGCAAATTAAAAGAGGTTGAAACTTCATTAGGGGACCAAAAACACAAAACATCTGGAAAATTAACAATCACCACAGTTAGAAGTTTCGGTACACACTGGCTAACTCCAAGAATTCAAGAGTTTATGCAACTAAATCCTGAAATTGAAATTGAGCTTATATTTGATGACAAAGAGTTAGATCTAAGCACTAGACAGGCAGATATTGGAATATTTATGAGAAGGCCTAAGCAATTGAATTATATCCAAAAGAAATTGATAGATATTAACTATCATATTTATGGATCTAATAGATATCTGGAAAAGTATGGAATTCCAAAAACTATTAATGATTTAAATAAACATAAGTTTATTTCATTTGGAAAAGGAGCACCTTCACCAGTTTATAACCCCGATTGGGCATTAAAAATTGGCATGAAAGATAATAAAAAAAGAAAATCAGTAATGAAGGTAAATAGCGTTATGGGCTTACTTTTAGCAGTTGAGAGTGGAGTAGGTTTAGCGGCTTTACCAGATTACTTAGTATTTCAGTCTTCAAACCTAATAAAAGTATTACCAAAAGTAGAGGGACCAATAACAGAAGCGCATTTTGTATATCCTCAATCTCTTAAAAATGTAGCAAGGGTGTCCACATTCAGAAACTTTTTATATAGTAAAATCTCAGAGTGGAAATTTTAGGCTAAGATGCGTCAATATTGCAATTGATAATCATTATCATTGCGAATAGTTACTAATTTCATTATAAACAGTGCGGGAAAAGGGAGAAAAATGAGAAAAATAACAATAATTGGAATACTTTTTGCATTCATTTCATCTTTCGCATTTTCTGCGGAGGTCAACGTGTTTAGTGCAAGACATTATGATTCAGATATTCAGCTGTATGAAAAGTTTACAGCTAAAACTGGAATTAAAGTTAATGTTGTATCAGGTAAAGATAAAGCTCTTCAAAAAAGAATTATGGAAGAGGGAGCCGATTGTATAGGAGATTTATACATCACTGCTGACGCTGGAAGATTGGGTGCATTTCAAGCTAAAGGAATGCTTCAAAAGGCTGGGTGGTCAAAGGCAATAAAAAATGTCGTACCAAGTCAATTTAGAAGTGCCCAATGGACCGGAATAGCTAAGAGAGCAAGGATAATTTATTATTCATCAGAAAGAGTAAGTGCAAATGAGTTAAATGGTATGACTTATGAAGGTCTAGCTGATTCAAAATGGAAAGGTAGACTAGTTATAAGAAAATCAAATAATATTTATAACCAATCTTTAGTTGCATCTTTAGTAAAAAATAATGGAAAAAATAATACAGCTAATTGGGCTAAATTAGTTGTTGCTAACATGGCAAGAACACCTAAAGGAAATGATAGAGCTCAAATTATGGCAGTAGCAGCAGGAGAAGCAGATATTGCTGTAGCTAATACTTATTATCATGCATTAATGCTTTCTGGTAAAAAGGGTGCTGAGCAACAAGAAGCAGCAAAAAAAGTAATGCCTTTTTTTCCTAATCAACAAGATAGAGGAACACATATGAATATTAGTGGAGCTGGAATGTTGAAGCATGCTCCAAATAAATCTAATGCTGTAAAACTTGTTGAGTTTTTATTAACCGCCGAAGCACAAAACCATATTGTTAATAATACTTTTGAGTATCCAATGATTTCAGGGGTTTCAGCAAATGACTTAGTTCCAGGAAACGATATGAGTTTTAAACAAGATAATAAAACTTCAGTCAAAACTTATGGAGCTAAACAAGCCGACGCTTTAGAGGTTATGCTTGCAGCTGGATGGAAATAAGAAAACATGAACAAAAAATTTATGTCTAATATTGATTATAATAAATCTTCTACAGGATGTCCTGCATGTTCTATGGAGTGTAAAAAAATCAGTAAAAGAATAAATAATAGAAAACTAACAGAAATTAAAAACAAGGAGGTTCCGCACATCCTAAAAGTATTTAATTTTTGATTTTCTAGATATGTGTCCATGCTAAGGTTTCTCCTTTCGCATGGACACATTTAGTTTTCATGATTATAAGGCGGATTATAATATGAGAATAAACACTTGGTACATTTCATCTTTGTTAGTTTCAATAGTTGTATCTATTCCAATATTAACTGTTTTCTCAAGTTTTTTTGAAGATACTTCAAATTACTTTGAAATACTTAAAAGTACTTTTTTATACGAATATATAATCAATTCATTTATACTTTTATTTGGTGTTTTAATATTTACACTTATAATAGGAGTTGGGTGTGCATATATAGTCTCCTTCTATAATTTTCCTGGTGTTAAATTTTTTAAATGGGCTCTAATATTATCTTTTGCAGTTCCAGCTTATATATATGCTTACTCATTAACAGCTTTTTTTGAAAACTTTGGAACTTTGTATTCGATAATAAAATCTATTCTAGGACCAGGAGAATATAATAAATTAATTCCAAAATTTGATGGTATGCTTGGTGCTATTTTATCAATATCCTTCTCTTTATTTGGATATGTCTATGTTTTAACAAGAGCATCCTTTCACTATCAATCTCAAAATCTTTTAGAATTGGGGCAAAATCTTGGTTTTTCGAGATCAAAAGTTTTTTTCTCAATAATACTACCTTCAGCAAGACCAGCAATAGTTGCTGGATTAGCATTGGTTGCTATGGAAACACTATCTGAATTTGGAGCGGTATCCTTCTTTGGAATTTCTACTCTAACAACCGGAATTTATGATTCATGGATATCATTTGATGATTTAGCTTTTGCAAATCAATTGTCGTTTTTTCTGTTACTATTTATTTTAGGATTATTTTTCATTGAACATATTTCAAGAAGAAAAGCACAGTATCACTCTCCATCAAGAGGGGGAGTAAAACAAAAGAAAAAACTTAATCTCAAAGGTTCAAAATCTATTTTTGCTTTCTCAGTTTGTTTTCTAGTATTTTTCATAAGTTTTTTATTTCCAGTTTTGCAAATGCTTTACTGGACAATTATTTTTCCTAAAAATTTATTAGATTTAAATATTTTACAACTTTTATTAAATACAATTTATCTCGTATTTTTATCCAGTGCTGTGCTTATCATATTTTCATTTATTGCAAATTACGGAAATAGAGTGACCAGAAGTAAATTTCTAAATTTTCTCACAATGTTTTCAATTACCGGTTATGCAATTCCAGGTGTAATTTTAGCTGTAGCCTTTATAACTTTTGTTGCTTGGTTTGATAACAACATAATTAAACATTATGAATTAAACTCAATAAAAAAAATATTCATTGGGTCTATAATAGGTTTGGTAATTGTATACTTTATTAGATTTTATTCTTTAGCATATAATGGTTTAAAATCTGGGTATGAGAGAATTAATAGATCTATTGATGAAAGTTCTTATTTACTAGGTTATTCAAAAATAAAAACATTTTTAGGTATTCATGTGCCATATTTAAGAAACTCCATATTTTTAATTGGTATACTTATATCTATCGAGATAATTAAAGAATTACCTATTACCTTAATATTAAGACCTTTTAATTTTGAAACTTTTGCTACCACCGCTTATATATATGCTTCTCAAGACTTATTAGAAGCAGCAGCTGTGCCATCTTTATTTCTAATTTTAATTGCAAGTACTTTTATTTTGATTACATCTAGATATATACTGAAAGACTGATGCCTGAAAATTTTTTTGAAATTGAAAATGTATCTTTTACAGCCGGAGGAAAAAATAAAGTTAATAATGTAAATCTATCAATAGAAAACGAAGGTGATATTATTTGTCTTCTTGGTCCCTCAGGAATAGGTAAAACTACAATATTACGAACAATAGCTGGCCTTGAAAAAATTAAATCAGGGCAGATCAAATTAAAAAATAAAATTCTATCATCAAAAGACAAACATATAGAACCTGAGTACCGTAACATAGCTTTATCATTCCAAGAAAATTCTTTATTTCCACATTTTAATGTCGAGAAAAATATTGAGTTAGGATCAAACCGAAAAATAGGAAAAAAGAAAAAAATAAACCAAAAGGATGTAATCAAATTTTTAAATCTTAAAAATATATTAAATAAATACCCTCATGAAATAAGCGCTGGTGAAGCTCAAAGAGCATCTCTAGCTAGGTCTTTAATTTCACAACCAGATTTATTGTTGTTAGATGAACCTTTATCTAACGTTGATCAAAGTTTTAAAGAGGAAATACAAGTGGAATTAAAGCAAATATTAAATAATTCAAAAATAACAACTATTATTGTTACACATGACTCTTATGAGGCTTTTTATTTAGGAAATAAATGTGGGATTATTTTAAATGGTCAGCTAAAGCAGTATGATGATCCTTATAATGTATACCACTTTCCAAATTCAATTGAGGTAGTAAATTTTTTAAATAGAGGGATATTAATTCCAGCTAAAGTAACAGGTGAAAATAGTTTAGAAAATAAAGATCTTGGAACAATAAAGGGTAATTTTATAAAACATTATCCTAATGGATCTGATGTTCAATTGTTATTACAACCAGAAGATTTAGAACATGATGATCAAAGCAACTTAAAATTAGAGGTTGTTGATAGAAAATTTAGAGGAACAAACTTTATTTATACTCTGAAAACTAATTCCAATTTACTGATTCCTGTTTTTGTTCATTCGCACCATATCCACCAACATGAAGTAGATGAAAAATTTGGTATCAAAAGACCAATAAACATTGATCACATAGTTTGCTTTTAATTCATAGTTCATACTGGGTTATTTTTATAATTATCAAATATTTATAATTTTTTAATCTCTCATCAGATGCTATTGTTTATAAGTGAGTGAAGAAAAAAAAATAGAAGAAAAAGAGAAAAAAAAAGCAAATAAATTTCAATTAGATTTTGATAAATTTAAAGAAGCTTTAAATAAACTAATTCATCACCCATTTGTTGAGAAATATATAAATTATATTTCATTTTCAGTTATTTTATTAATTTTGATTTTTGTAAGATTACAAAATCCGGAATTTGTAAAATCAATTTCAAACATAAGTTTCGACTCTTATCAAAAAATTTTTAAATTTGATGAGAGAAGAGATAATATAGTAATTGTAGATATTGACGAACCAAGTCTTGCAAAATTTGGCCAATTTCCTTGGAGCAGAAATATCTTTTCAGAAATACTAGAAAATATAAACCAAGATAATCCAAAATCAGTTGGTTTTGATATATTTTTTTCTGAAAAGGATAAACAATCTCCAGAAGAAATTATTAAAACTTACTCTATAGAAGATACTTATGCCAAAAATATTTTAAATTCTATTGAAGGTCACGATAAAAAATTTCAAAAAACTTTAAAAGAAACAAAATCAGTACTAGCAGTTTTTGGAAGTTTGGTTCCAACAAAAGGTACTTATGATAGAAAAGGAAAAGCAAGAATATTTGCAAAGGGAGGAAATGTTAAAAATTTTGTTTATAATTATGAATATTCGTTAGGTTCAATTCCAATATTAGAAAAAAATTCTAAAGGATTAGGTTCTATTAATTATATAACTCAAAGTGATGCGGTTGTAAGATCTCTTCCTTTAATCATGGTTTTTAATAATAAATTATTTCCAACCTTTGGGCTTGAAATGATTAGGGTAGGTGAAAAAAAAAAGACCATCATTACAAATCTGAATGAGAATGGTATTAAAAATATAACAATTAGACCATATGATTTTAAAACTGATAAAAATTCACTAATTTGGGTTAAATATAATAGATCAATTAACAATAACTACATTTCTGCTGAAAAAGTATTTGATAAAAATTTTGATGAGAATTTTTTTAAAGATAAATATGTATTAATTGGTGCTTCAGCAAAAGGTCTTTTCGATACAGTAAAAATTCCAACAGGTGAAACTGTTCCAGGAGTACAGGTACATGCAAATGTAATTGATAATTTATTGAATAACAGTTTTTTAAAAAGAAATGATGGAATATTTGTTTTTGAATTATTACTTTCAATAATAATTTCTATTGCTGCATTTATAATTTCTCAAAAAATAAAGCCAAAATATAGTTTAAGTATAATTTTTGCAGGATTAATAATTATTTTTGTTATTGGATTATCTATTTATAGATTTAGATCAGAGCTAATTGATGTCAGTTATCCAATGATAATGATCTCAATAACATTTTTAACTGGTCTTTATTTTAGGTTTTTAGAGGAAAATAAAATTGCTCTTCAAAATCTTCAAAAAGAAGCAAAACTTTTAAAAGAAAGAGAACTTGCTGGAGGTGTTCAAAAAAGTTTATTCCCAGATATTTCTGCCTTTGAAAACTTTGTTTATGCAAAAAATATTCCAGCGCGAGATGTATCTGGTGATTATTTTGATGTAATGAAAGTTGGACCTGAGGAGTATTATTTTACGTTAGCAGATGTATCGGGAAAAGGAGTTAAAGCTGGTATGTACATGGCAAAAGCTTCCTCTATTTTTAGAACACTCTCAAATTTAAAATTTCCGCTTGAAAGAGTTGTATTTGGTGTAAATAACGAAATTATTGAGGCAAAATTTAAAGGAATGTTTGTAACAGCAGTGTTTGGAAAATTTAATCCAAAAACAGGAGATTTGACATTTATCAATGCAGGTCATGAAAGCATAATGTTATTTGATAAATCAAAAAAATTTGAATTTATTCAATCTGATTTACCTCCAATAGGAATAATGAAATATTTTGCAGAGTCTATGGTTAAATCTAATACAATAAATATTAAAGATAAAACTTTTGTTGTTTACACAGATGGAGTAACCGAAGGATATCTGCCAAATGGTGAAGAATTTGGAGCTGAAGGTGTTGAAAATGTAGTAAAAGAAATGGAAACTATAACTCCCAAAGATCTTGTTGAAAAAGTAACATCTACTTTAAATTGGGGTATACCAAAATTAAGAGATGATATTACTTGCATGGCAATTAATTTTGATAATCCAAATGAAATTGAGAAGAAAAAGAAAAGACCTCCTCCACCAAAATAAGAAAAAAAAGAATAATTTAATAATTATCTAAAATAATTTTTTTACTTTTTTCACTAAAAAGATTGTAATTTAATATGAAATATTTTTTTAAATCCAGATTTTTTGATTGATTACTTTTTGTTAAAAAAAATAAATTAATAAAAGATTTTTCAAAATCTTGATTTTTTTCTTTAGAATAGCTGTCAATTATTAAGTTATAATTCCAATAATTTATATCAAGAATGTTTCTTGATGAGTTTTTATTTAAACCTTCTTTTATAAAATCTCTATTAGTTGAATTTAAAAGAGATAAGTTTTTAAGATCATTTGGATAGTTTACTAAGTATTTGTAGTCATAAGGCATCATATTCCAAAGGCTGTATTTCAAGCTTTTAAAGGGCAAAAAAAGGACTAATAATGAAATAATATTATATAAAATTAATATAATTAGTGAGTATTTTAAATACTTAAAACTATGAATATTAGCCATAAAAAGATTACTTTAAATTATAGAAATTTTTTTTTCAAAATATTTTTTCTGTATATTTTTTTTACCAACATAGCTTTTTCAGAAGGTACTAAAATTGGCTCAATCACTGAAATTAAGGGTGAAGTTATTGCAATCACAGAAGAGGGAGATGAAAGAATTTTGGATGTATATGATGAAGTATATCTTAAAGATGAGATTTTAATTGGAGAAAGTTCATCTGCAACAATTCAGTTTGATGATAATACAACAATAGTGATGAAAGAATTAACATCACTTAATGTAAGTGAGTTTGAGAAATCAGGTGCAAAACAAAAATTCCAAGCAAAGGTTGGAAAAGGGAAAATAATTATCGAAACAGGAGCTATTGCTAAAAATGCAAATGGTGAAATGTTGATAGATTTATCTAATATGTCACTTGGTATTAGAGGTACAAGATTTAATGCAAGTATTAAACCAAATGGTAACTCCGAAGTTGCTCTTGCAGAAGACAGTTTTGGAAGTGTAGGACAAATTGAAATTTCATCTGAGGGTCAATCAACTAGTTTAACGTCTACAGATCAAGTTATTGAGGTAACAGAGACAAGAGAAATTTCACAACGTGAGCAATCTGACGAAGAGAAACAAGAATTCAAATCGGTAAATGAGACGTTAGTTAAAGTTTCAAAAATAGATGAAAACGAATTAACCCAACAACTTGAGGAAAAACTTGCTAAAGGAAATCTTCAAGATGCAAATAATGATGGGGTAGTAGATGCAAGCGATGTTGAAGCTGCAAAAGAAATTATAAAAGAGGAAAAAAAACAAAAAATAGATTTTATTGTTGAAAACAGTAATGATGAAAATACTACTTTTTTATCAGATGTAATTGATCAATCAGATGATCAAAATATTGGTGAAACAATTGAAAAAATAATTGAGACAAAAGACACCTTAGTTGAAGGTGTGGTTGGAAATTTATCAGATAAAGACAATGAATTTATAACAACTTCTACTTCGGAAGGCGCTGGTTTAATTAAAGAAAAAATATTCGAGACAATTGTAGCTAAAGAAACAGATAAATCTGCAGAAGTTTTAAGTAAAGTGATGGCAAAGTCAGATGAAGCAACAATCAACTCAGTTATCAATAATATTACAGAAAAAAATACAAATGAGGAATCGAAATTGTCATTGAAAGTAATGGCAGATTTCTCTGAAAAATCTCCAGAAAAACTTCAAACATTATCTGAAACAAATAAAGATCAAATTGATAAATTAGCTGTTTCAGCAGTTGAAAAAGCATCCACTTCAAACGAGGATGCAAATTTAATTGCAAAAGTTGTATCAGTAGCAAGTGACGAATTAGCAAACAAAGTTGTTGAGGAAGTAAGTAAAAATAATACTTTAGAAAAACAAGATTTGTCCGCAAAGGTTCTTAAGGCAATCGTAGAAACACAGCCTAATAAAATTGAAATCTTAAATGAAGAAATAAAAGAGGTAGTGATTAAACAAACAGTTGAAGCAGTAAAAACTCAACAAGAAACTGAAACAAATATTGCTTTGGAAGATGATTTAACTGATGCAGTTGCAGCAATTATTGTGAACACTGACAATGATACAGCATCAAAATTAATTGAAGAGGTTTCAAACATTGAAACAGAGACAAATTTATCTTTAAAAGTAATAGCGGGAATATCAGAAAAAGACGGACAAAAATTTACAGAACTTTCTGTAACAAACAAAGATCAACTTGAAAAACTAACCATCTCAGCAATTCAAAAAGCAGAAAATACTAATGAGGATAGTCAATTAATTGCAAATGTGGTGGCGGCAGCGAGTGATGAACTTGCCAATAAAGTTGTAGAAGAAGTAAGCAAAACAGCCATTGATGAAAAACAATCTTTATCAGTCAAAGTTCTAAAAGCAATTATTGATACAGAACCAGAAAAAATTGAAATAATTAATGAAGAAATTAAAGAAGATTTAATTGAGCAAGCAATCGAAGCCACCAAAGATCAACAAGAAGGTAACCTTATAGAGGAAGAAGATCTCACTGATGCTGTATCAGAAATAATTGTGAAAACAGATACTACTACAGCTGCAAAAGTAATCGAAGAAATCAATGATATTGATACTGAAACTAATTTATCCTTAGAGGTAATTTCAGCTATATCAGAAAAAAATTCAGAAATAATAGATACACTATCTGAATTTGATAAAGAACAAATGGATGAATTAACAATAGACGCGGTTCAAAAAGCTGAAAATACATCTGAAGATAGTGAATTAATTGCTCAAGTTGTTGCGGTTGCAAATGATGATTTAGTAAATGTTATGATAGAGGAAGTGAGCAAAACTTCAATTGATGAAAAACAAACGTTATCTGCAAAAGTATTACAAGCAATAGTAGAGAATGAACCTGATAAAATGGAAATTATCAGTGAAGAAGTAAAAGATGTAATGATTAAACAGACTGTTGAGTCAGCTAAAAATCAAAAAGAAGGAACGGGTATTCAAGAGGAAGAGAATTTTACTGACATTGTATCTGAAATTATAGTTAATACTAACACTGAAACTGCTAGCAAGATGATTGAAGAAATAAATGAAATTGATACGGAAACTAATTTATCATTAGAGGTAATTTCCGGAATTTCAGAAAAAGACTCTGGAAAATTAAATGAACTTTCCGAAAATAATAAAGAGCAAATGGATGAACTAACTACAGATGCAGTTCAAAAGGCTGAAAATACATCTGAAGACAGCCAATTAATTGCCAATGTTGTTGCTGTTGTAAACGATGATTTAGTTAATAAAGTAGTAGAAGAAGTTAGCAAAACTTCAACTGAGGAAAAACAAACTTTATCAGCTAAGGTTTTAAAAGCGATTGTAGATACTGAGCCAAGTAAAATCGAAAATATTAATGAGGAAACAAAAACAACTATTATTAAACAAACTTTAGAAGCTGCTAAAAATCAAGAAGAAGGCCAGATTACCGATGAAGAAAATCTTTCAGATGTTGTTGCTGATATTGTTGTTAAAACTGATGTGGAAACAGCATCAAAAATTATTGAAGAAGTCAATAATACAGAAACAGAATCCTCTTTATCTCTGAAGGTAATGTCAGGAATTTCAGAAAAAGACTCTGATAAAATTAATGAACTAGCAGAAAATAACAAAGAGAATATTGATAATTTAACTGAAAAAGCCATCCAATCTGCTAAAAGCACCAAAGAAGATAGTGAGTTGATTGCAAAAGTAGTTTCAGTCGCTAGCGATGAAATTGCAAATAAAGTTGTTGAAGAGGTAAGTAAAACATCGACTGAAGATAAACAGGATTTGTCAGCTAAAGTATTAAAAGCTATTGTTGATACCGAGCCATCTAAAATTGAAACACTAAATACTGAAATTAAAGATAAAGTAATTGAACAAGCAATAGATGCGGCTAAAAACCAACAAGAAAATTTAACTGAAGGACAAACGCTATCTACAGAAGATGATCTGACAGATGTTGTAGCAGACATCGTTACTAAAGCTGATAATGACACTGCTGCAAAAGTTTTAGAAACTTTAAACGAGGCATCTGAAGAATCAGATTCTAAACTTTCTTTAAGTGTTGTTGAAAATCTAACCAAGAAAGAAAATTACGAAGAAAAAATTGAGATATTATCTGTAACCTCCAGTGTAGTTGATGAAAGTATTAATAAAGTAATGGAGAAAGCAGTTGAACAAGCAAGTGATGAAGAAGATTTAGAAAAAGTTAAAAATATCGTCGAAAATAGCAAGGGTACTTTATCAAATAAACTGATTGATAGTGCAAATAATAATGAGGAAAGTAAGAAAAAAATAACCGAGGTTATAGTAGATATTGTTCAGGAAAATCCTGAAAAAGCAGTTGAAATTATAGAAAAAAATAAAAATACAACAACCGTTACAGAAACAATTAAGACAAAAATTGAAAATGATGAAGCTGTTACATCTGAAGATTTCGAGGATGTCTTTGATACAAATGTTTCTCCTAATTAAATATGCAGGTTTCAAAAAATAAAAAAAACCAGTACATTTTTTTCTCAATTTTATCTGTTTATGTTGTTTTTAATGGAGGAAATTCAAATTTATTTATTCAATTAAATTTTATTTTAATAAGTTTGTTTTTCTTATATTGCTTAAAGGATAAGAACTACAACCTTCATTTAAAATACTTTTATGCAAACAATAAAAAATCAATTTTGCTATATATAATATTTTTAATTTTTTTAATCTTTCAAATATTACCTTTACCAGTAAATTTTTTGAAATTTTTATCTCCTGAAAAATATATTCTATTAACTAATATAAATGAAAATTCTTACTCAAGCATAAGTTTTTCTCCAATAAGTTCATTTTTTCAAATATTAAATTTCTTAACATTATTATTGACCGTTTTTATTTGTAAAATGATTTTCTATACTGAGAGACATAAATTTAGATTATATTTTTTTTTATCTTTATTTGGATTTGTTGTTTCAGTGACGGCAGTTCTTTTTTACCTATATGGTAACCCCGATTTTTTGATATTAAAAAATTCTTATTATAAAGATGCTTCATCAGGTTTCTTCATAAATAGAACGGTTTTAGCGGTATTTTTGCTATTTTGTCTAATATCTAGTTTAGAATTACTTAGAAATATCCAAATTAATGATAAAGAAAAATTTCTATTTAAAATATACTTAAGATTATTTGTTATCTTTATAACAGTTGGTATTATTACTTCATTTTCAAGAATTGGTAATTTTTTATTATTATTAACAATTGCATTTTACTTACTAAATGAATTTTTTTTTTCAAAAAATAAAAATCAATCATTTAAAATTATTATATTATTCATTATTTTTTTCGATTTAATTTTTGTTGGAATTTATTTCGGTGCTTCAGAGATTGTTGAAAGGTTCTATTTTTTAAATGAGGAATTTCCGTCAAATTCAGCCACTATTACTAATATTTCTAGATTTGATATCATTAAATTTGGGTATGAGGAACTTAAAAACTTTGTTTTTTTTGGATATGGATCGGGAGCATTTGAAACTTTGTTTCAATTAAAATTCGTAAATTTTTCCAACCAATTTGCTAATCATGCACACTCAGACTTAGTTGAATTTTTTGGTGAATTCGGTCTAGTTGGTATTTTATTAATCTCTCTAAGCTTCATAAAATTTTTTCTAATAAAAGAAAATTATAATTTAATAAGTATAATAATCTTATCATATTTATTTATAATTTTGTTATTTGATTTTTCTCTACATATTCCTATCATACAGATTTTATTTATAATTTTTTTATTATTAAATAAAAAATCATTCAGTTAAATTAGTATTAGAACCTCCTTTAACACCGTCTTGAATAATTGGATTATAGGAATTAAACAAATCAGTTTGTGGAAGTAGTAAGCTAATAGTTCTATTCCATTTTACAATTTCTGCTGGAGGAACAAATACTATATCTTTTGGTTGAAGCTGAAATTTACGGCCTGCAATTAAGTTTATAGGATTTCTAATATCTAGTTGAAAAATATCTACCTCTAAAAAAGATTCAAATTTTTCTCTTATTACATAGACTTTTTTTGCATTAGCAGTCAGTTGATTTAAACCAGTGGTTGAAATCAGCTCAGTTAAGGAATAATCTAAATTAGGGAAATATACTCCTGGTTTACTTACTTCACCAAACACATGGATTGAGTCAGAGTTCCTATCAATAAAAATAACATCATTTTTTTTTAAGAAAAAATTTTCTTTATCATCCTTACTTTTATAAGCATTTGAAAGGTTTATTTTATAAACTTCATTATCTCTTCTTAAGAACCCTTTGGTACCAAATGATTTATCGGAAGAGCTGGGATTAAAATTAGCTTTTATAGCTGCTTCAATTAATTTGATTGGTTTTTGATCTAAATTTATTGTTATCTGATTTCTTACGGCTCCTACAAAATATACTTTACTGCTATTAAATTCTACAACGTTAATTTGTAAATCTGGATTTTTATAAAAATCTTTTATTACATCAATTAGAATTGTTTGAGCATCATTTAGATTTAGCTTATCTAACTTTATTTTACCAATAAATGGAAGGTCGATCATTCCACTCTGATCTATAACATAAATACCATCAAGATCATCAGTGTCTGTTAAATTTATGGAAATTGAGTCAGCAGGACCTAAAATATATTGATAGTTATAATCATAAATTTTTGAGAATTTTTTAATATTGTAATTAATCTCTTCGACTATTGGATTATTAAAAGCCTCAATTTCTAGGTCAGTAGATTTATTTAAATTAATTATATTTATACCAACATCACTAATAGAATATTTGCTTACTGAATTATTTTTATTTACCTTCTTTTTTTTTGGATTTTCATCTATACCTGGTACACCCAAACATCCAGATAATAAAAATAACAATAATACAAAAAAGTAATTTTTTTTAATTAAATTCATAAAAAACCTTTTATAATACTCTGAACATCATTAAAATATATTGATTAATCATTATAAATTGTACTTTTTTAAGTAGGTAATTCAACTTATTGAAATTTTTTATCAAAAGAAATAAGTATTCATTAAATGATTGCTAAAATAAATTCTATCATAAATATTTTTGATGTTGGAGATATCAAATTTTTATTATTAGTCGCGAAGAAAAATATAAAAAACTTAATATTTTTATCATTAATTATTTCTTTATTAGTTTTATTGATATCTTTAAATCAAGAAAAAAAATATTTAAGTAAAGCAACAATTGTTATTGAGCCTGAGGATAATAAAATTGTAAATATCGAGGAAGTTTATTCTTTTGAGGCACAAAGTAATAGAATTAATAATCAAATAGCAATATTAAAAAGTGACGAAGTTCAAGAGTATATTGTTAAAGATAAAAAAAATTCCGCAAAATTTCAAAATTTATATTCTAAAACTGAAGAAGGTTTTTTTAGGCGAATGTTTGTAAAAAAAAAAGAAATAAACAATCAATTCTTAAAAAGTTTTTTATCAAATAACTTTAACGTTAAGAATATTCCAAGAAGCGATGTTCTTGTATTGTCATTCGTTTCCTCTAACCCGAAAATTTCTCAATTAGCATTAATGTCAATTATAGACTCCTATCAGAGATATGAAGTAGATAGTAAAATTAAAATCACAAACTATGCTAATAAAAAAATAACTGAAAGATTAAAAGAACTAGTTGCTCAAATGGATGAAGCACAAAAAAAATTATCAGAATATAAAAGAATAAATAATTTAGTAGATACTGGAAATGTTAAAGAATTAAAAATAAAAGAAATTCAATCTATTTCTGCAAGAATAGTAGATGCTAAGAAGGATTATCAAAAACAACAAAATGACTTATTATCTATAAAAGTTGCTGATGGAGATGTAGATGCTCTTTTAGCAATAGAGGATTTAAGATCAAGAGATGAGATTTCAAACATTAAAGCTAGCTTAAATGCTAATGAGAGTAATATTCAATCATTATCATTAATCTATACAGATAAACATCCTAAAATTTTACAAGCAAATGATTTAAATGAAAATTTAATTGAACAATTAAAAAATATTTTAGATGAAAATATTCAACAAAAAGCATTTGAATTAAGTAATTTAGATAATTTTATTAAATTATCAGATGAGGATTTGCAAAAAGCTACAGACGAACTCAGAATAATTGAGGAAAAAGAAGCAGGTATGCTTAAATTTACCAGAGAAGTAGAAAGTAGTGAAAAATTATATGAATCATTTCTTCAAAGAGTAAAAGAAACAAATGAAGCTCAAAATTTACAAGTATCAAGATTAAAAGTTATTGAAACACCAAGTTTACCCACATCACCTTTTTCGCCGAAGCCATCTAAAAATTTTGTTTTTGCATTTATGATATCTTTTTTTGGACTATATTGTTTATTGTATTACAGAGAAATGAATTCTTCTGTAATAAAAAGTCCAGAGGCAATAGACTCATTAAACATTCCTCAAATTGGAGTGTTGCCTAGAGTTGATAAACTTAAAAGAGGTTTTCATATCCTGCAAATGTTTGTTGAAGATGGCGCGTCAAGTTTCGCAGAGTCCATAAGGTCCTCTAGAGCAATAATAGAATCTAAATTTAATAAAAATAAAAGCTATATGGTAACATCTTCTAATCCATCGGAAGGAAAAACTACTTTCGCATTTAATTTGGCTTTATCATTAGAAAAGTCTAATAAAGTACTTTTTATTGAGGCAGATATAAGAAGACCATCCGTCTTAAATAGTTTTTATCAATTTGATAAAGAAATACTAGGATTAGGCGAAATAATCTCTGGATCAGCAAAATTAAATGATGCAATATTTAAAGTTCCAGGAACAGAACTTGATATTATTACATCAGGCGAAAAAAGATTTGATATGTCTGACATAGTAAACAAAGAGCAAATTAAGAAATTTTTTGATGTTCTTAAGTTAGAATACGATTATGTTATAATCGACTCTCCTCCAGTACAACCAGTATCAGATACATTAATATTGGCTCAAGCGTCAGATTATAATTTATTTGTAATAAGATCCGATGAAACAAGAACAGCATCATTTATGTCATCAATTAAAAAAGTTCAAAATGTTGGAGCAAAAATCAATGGTATAGTAATTAATGATTTAGATACTTCTAAAGATAGTTATTACAGTTATTATTACAGTTATAGCCCACAATATTATAGTTATACTAAAAACTAAATTAAATGTTTAAGCTTGAGAAAGTTTTTCAAAATGATGATTATGGGTATTACTTTTTTGTAGGTTTTTTTAAAGCATTAGTATTATTTATTTCTATTTATCTTTTTTCAATTTTAAAAAATAATTCTATATATGAAATATTAAATTTTGAAATTTTCAAAAATTCGCAATATTTTTT
>CACGTU010000018.1 GCA_902576045.1 uncultured Pelagibacteraceae bacterium
AACCATCAGCAAAACCTATTGCTTCTATTAAAATATCAACTTTTTTATTATTAATTATATCTAAAGGATTTTTATAAAATATTTTTTTATTTATTTTGAACTTTCGTTTCTTATTTTTATTTTTAGCAGATATAGCAACTATTTGTATTCTTTTTCCTGTTTTAATCTCTATATCTTTTTTCTTTGTTAAAAGTTCATTGTATAAATAATTACCAATTTGCCCTAAACCAACTATTGCAATATTAATTTGCCTCATAACTTTATTCCATTAATTTTGGATATTCGCTTTTTTTACCATAAATAATTACATTATTTTTAAATTCATCAAATGTTAAATTTTCATCAAAACTTAATGAAGATAGCTCTGTGTCACTTGATATTTCTTTTTTATTCTCCCAAATACCTGTTTTTGTATCTATGGAACAGTTAGTAACAAAAATTAAAATAATCATTAATTTTAACAGTCTAAACATTTAAAGCCTCATCCTCCTTAAATCCATAATACATGTTCATACTTTGCACAGCCTGACCTCCACCCCCTTTTATAAGATTATCTATTGCAGATAAAATTATTAATTTATTTTTATTCTTACTATTACAAATAGATATCAAACAATTATTAGTATTTATAACCTCATTTGTGCTTAACAAAGAATTAATTTTTTTAATTTTAACAAATTTACTTTTTTTGTAAAATTTACTTAGGTACCGATGTATTTTTTTTGCATCTATATTTTTTTTTAAATCAACATTAATAGTTGTAATAATTCCTCTAAACATTGGTGATAGATGAGGAGTAAAATCAAAATAATTTTTTTTTTTTGTATATAAATCTAATTCTTGTTGAATTTCTGAGTTGTGTCTATGATTTGCAATTCCATAGGCGCTAAGTGACTCATAAAGATTTTTATTTTTATATTTTTTATGAACATTACGTCCAGCTCCTGAATAACCAGATTTAGAATCTATTACTATGTTTCTATTCGAAATAAAATTCTTTTGAATTAATGGTGCCAAAGGTAATAAAATCGAGGTAGGGTAACATCCAGGTGAAGATATTACTTTTTGATTTTTGAACTGATTTTTTTTTAATTCTGGCAATGAATAAATTGAGTTTTTAATTAACTTTTGAGCGCTATGTTTAATTTTATACCATTTTAAATATTCATTTTTATTTTTTAATCTAAAATCTGCAGATAAATCAATGAGTAAGTTTTTGTCTAATAAAAATTTAGACAGTTTTTGAGCTTCGCCATTTGGCAGTGCTGAAAAAATAACATCAACCTCTTTCAATAATTTTCTTTGAAATTTTCTTATGATTGGTAATTTCTTTTTAGATAAAGATTTATCATAAAATGAAATATTTTTACCTACAGAACTATTTCCACATAGGTATTTTATATGAATTTTTTTATGTCTTGTTAAAATTTTAACTAACTCGATTCCAATATATCCTGTGGATCCGCATACCAAAACATTTAGCTGAGACATAAAACAATATAACAGTTGTAATGTAAAAAGATATTATCTTTTAGAAAATTGAAAACTTCTTCTAGCTTTTGCTCTGCCAGGTTTTTTTCTCTCAACTGATCTAGAGTCTCTTGTTGTAAGTTTTTCTTTTCTTAATGTAGGTTTAAGATTTTCATCAAATTGAAGGAGTGCTCTTGATATACCATGAACCAATGCTCCTGCCTGACCAGTATGACCACCTCCAACAACTTTTGATTTCACATCGTATTCTGTAGATTGATTGATTATATCGAACGGTCTCATAATTTGCATTTTATGTGATGAACTTGTGAAATAATCGTCTAATGTTTTCCCATTTACATAAATCTTGCCAGTACCTTTCTTTAACCAAACTTTCGCGATAGAGGTCTTTCTTCTTCCTGTTGCATATTTGCTATCTTTGAAATTTAATTTAATTTTTGGTGATTGATTGGTATTTTCCATTTTAATTTCTAACTACATTTTTACTATTTAATTTTGATAACTCAATTTTTTCTGGATTTTGAGCTTCATGAGGATGATTTGATCCTGCATAAATTTTTAATTTACCTAATTGTTTTTTTGCTAGCGCTCCACCTGGCAACATTCTTTTCACTGCTAATTTTAAAACTTCACCAGGTTTTGTATCGTGCAATTTTTCAGGAGTAGTTTCTTTGATACCACCAGGATGCCCTGTGTGTCTAAAGTATTTTTTATTCTGAAATTTATTACCAGTAAATTTTATTAAATCTACATTTTTTACTACTACAAAGTCACCATGATCCATATGTGGTGTAAAAGTAGTTTTATTTTTGCCTCTAATTATCTTTGACACTACGGTTGCAATTCTTCCAACAACCGCATCTGTCGCATCTATCTCAAACCATTTTGATTGAATATCAGCTTTTTTAACAAATTTTGTCATGATGTGCGGGATTAATACTTACAAAAACGTTTATTGTCAATTTATTAGAGGGCAAAAAAGTCTATTATAATCGATATTTTATGCTAGTTTCCGAGTTTCAAAGTCTAATTAAAAAATTATAGGAGAATAAATGAGTGATAAAAAAAAAGGTGCTGAGCCGAAAACATATAAATTTGATACTTTAAGCTTACATGCTGGATATCAGCCACATAAAAATGCTGGTTCAAGGCAGGTACCAATTTATCAAACTACCTCGTATTTATTCGATGATGTCGATCATGCTGCTGCTCTTTTTAACTTAGAAAGAGGCGGACACATATACAGTAGAATTTCAAATCCAACAGTTGCAGTTCTTGAGGAAAGGGTTGCTGCGTTAGAGGGTGGTACTGCAGCGCTAGCTACCTCATCTGGCATGAGTGCTATATTTTTAACAATAATGACTTTGTGCCAAGCTGGAGACCATTTAGTAGTATCATCTCAATTATATGGAGGTACTGTAAATTTATTTAGACTTACTCTTCCTAAATTTGGAATCAAATGCACGTTTGTAAAACCAAGAGATACAGAAGGATTTAAAAAAGCTATTCAGGAAAATACCAAAGGTATATTTGGTGAGTTAGTTGGTAATCCAGGTAATGAATTAATGAATATGCCTGAGATTGCTAAAATTGCTCATGAAGCTGGAATACCTTTAATGGTTGATGCTACTTATCAAACACCTTACTTATGTAAGCCAATTGAACATGGAGCTGATATAGTTGTTCATTCATTAACTAAATGGATGGCTGGACATGGATCATCTATGGCTGGTATCTTAGTCGAAGGTGGTAAATTCGATTGGATGCAAAATGATAAATTTCCAACAATGACAACTCCATATGAGGGATATCATGGTCTATCATTTGCAGAAGAATTTGGACCTACTGCATTTACAATGAAAGCGAGAGCAGAAGGAATGAGAGATTTTGGGCCATGTTTAAGTCCTCAAAATGCTTGGAATGTTTTACAAGGAATTGAAACTTTATCTGTAAGAATGCAAAAACATTGTTCTAATGCTGAAAAAATGGTTGAATATTTATCTGGTCATGAAAGTGTTGCTTGGGTTTCACATCCAAGTGTTCCCGATCATCCTGATCATGAATTAGCAAAAAAATTATTACCTAACGGAAGAGGATCAATGATAGCATTTGGTATTAAAGGAGGAAAAGAAGCAGGCGAAGCATTTATTAACAACGTAAAACTTGCTTCACATTTAGCAAATGTAGGAGATACAAGAACTTTAGTAATACATCCTGCCTCTGCAACACATTCACAAATGGACGAAGCTACTCTAAAATTTGCTGGATTATCTCATGATATGATTAGATTATCAGTAGGTATTGAGGATATAGATGATATTAAAAATGACTTTGAGGCAGGATTTAGAGCTGCAAGAAAACCAAGATTAGTATCAAATCAATGAAATTTGAGGTAAATGGCTCAGAGGTTTTTGCCTCTACAGGTGGAAGACCTTTTGACAAGAATAAACCTCTAATAATTTTTGTCCATGGTAGTGGTTTAACTCATATGACATGGGTTTTACAAACAAGGTATTTTGCTTTTCATGGATATAGTGTTTTAGCACTTGATATGCCAGGTCATGGATTGTCTGGTGGAGAAAGTTTAAAATCAATTGAAGAGATGGCAGATTGGGTAAGTGATGTGATAAACTCTGTTGGTTATAAAGAGGCATCTTTGGTAGGTCATTCACAGGGATGCTTAGTGACAATGGAATGTGCTTCAAGATATCCTGAAAAAATTAAAACATTAAGTTTAATGGGAGGTGCTGGAGCTATACCCATGAATCCAGAATTATTGTCACTTGCTGAAAACAATAACCCAAAAGCAGTTGATTTAATGATGGATTGGGCACATGGCCCCGCAGGACACTTTGGTGGTCATCCTGTTCCTGGACTGTATCATATTAATACAGGTGGTATGTTAGCAAAATCCAGAACAATTAAAAACACACTTGGAGTAGATTTTAGAGCATGTGATAATTATAAGAATGGTTTCGATGCTGCAAAAAAAATAAAGATACCTACCCTATCTATTCTTGCAACAGGAGACAAAATGTGTCCTGTTAAAGAAGGAAAAAAATTAGCTGACCTAATAGATAACAGTCGAGTAGAAATTATTGATAATTGTGGTCATATGATGCTTCTTGAGGAGGCAGACAGAGTACTTAAGGTGCTAAAACAATTTATATTAGAACATTATCCCGCAAAAAAATTAAATTAATGAAAAAAAATTTTAGATTCTTTGATAATAGGCAAAAGTATCTGCTATTCGTAACAACCACTAACGAAAAAAATAAAATTTCAGATGCACTTAAACCAATAGTTCAAAATCTAAAACCAAAATTTCCTGCTCTTAAAATATTTGATGCAGGCATGGGAGATGGATCATTGTTAATGAATGTTATGAGACAGTGTCATCAAAAAATGCCAAACGTACCTCTTTTAGTAAACACAAAAGAAATTAGTATGGAAGATGTTAGATTAGGACTTGAGAAACTTCCCGATAGATTTGTTGAACATAAAAATACAGTCTTTGTAATTTCAAATTTAAATTATGTTGAGTCAACATCTCTTAAATCAAATGATGTAAAGAAACAAAAAAAAATGAATTGGAAAGTTGTAAAATTAAAAGGTAATTCTTCTTTAGATTTCAATATACAGTTAAGAAAACTTAATCAGGAATTTTTGAGCAAAAAGTGGCAAATTGAAAGAAATCCTAAAACAGGAAATCCAACATACAAAGAACCTTCTGTAATTGTAATTTATAGAAAAGATCAAGAATTTTCATTGAAAAATGTTATCCCAAAGAAAAATGACGGCAAAAAATATTATGATTTTATTATTGCCTCACAACCTTATAGATCGAGAATTTCAGCTGAAAAAAAAGTAAAATATGTAATAGATCCAATGATAAAATCTTTAGATAAAAATGGAAAATTAGTTGTTGTTCATGCATGTGGTGGTGATCCTGGAAACCAAATAATAAAAAAAATATGGCCTAAAGAAAAGCCATTTCCATCTCTTCACGATTCTATTGTAAAATATATTAAAGATAATACAGATAAAGAATTTTTAAGAGACCTAAAATTTCATAAAAAACAAAAAATTAAATATATCTTGAGAGCCCTACCAAATGAAATATCAGGAGGTATTGCAACCTCGCTTATATTTTCTGCTTGGAATGCTGCAGTTTATGTTAATCAAATATCAGATGAACAAATTATGAGAGCAGAAAGACAAAAAAATTATCAAAAAATTGTTCAACAAATTGTGAATAAGTATCAGGGAATATATTTTAACAACGAATTATTTGTTATTGAAAAAAAATAAATATCATAATTTTCTATTAATAATTGAATCATAAAGATATAATTTTTTGTATTTTTAATAAATACTATTGTTTTCAAGTGATCTTCACATGTAGGCCAAATTTTATCTTGATTGTAAATTCTCATTACAGTTAAATGGTTAAATTAAGGGGGAAAACATGACAAAATCAAAAAATCCAGAAACAATTGCTCTTCACGGAGGAGATTATAGAAGTGATCCAGCTACAACATCTGTAGCAGTTCCTGTTTACAGAACCACTTCATACCAATTTAATGATACAGATCATGCAGCAAACTTATTTGCATTAAAAGAATTTGGTAACATTTATACAAGAATAATGAATCCAACAAACGATGTTCTTGAAAAAAGAGTTGCAGCATTAGAGGGTGGTTTGGCATCTGTAACAGTGGGATCAGGTCAAGCAGCATCAACATTTGCAATAATGAATGTTTGTCAATCAGGAGACAATTTTATTAGTTCAACTGATTTATATGGAGGAACTGTTAATTTATTTACTCATACACTTAAAAAACTGGGTATTGAGTGTAGATACGCTGATCCTTCAGATCCAAAAAATTTTGAAAAACTCATAGATGAAAAAACAAGATGTTTTTATGCTGAAACGTTACCAAATCCTTATTTAAGAGTTTTTCCAATCAAAGAAGTTTCAGATATTGGAAGAAAACACAATATACCATTAATTATGGATAACACTGCAGCTCCAGTTATTTGTAAACCTTTAGAACATGGTGCAGCTGTAGTAGTTCACTCACTTACTAAATTTATAGGAGGACATGGAACAGTTATTGGTGGTGCATTGGTAGATGGAGGTAATTTTGACTGGACTGCCGATCCAAAAAGACAGCCATTATTTAATGAACCAGATGCAAGTTATGGTGGAGCAAAATGGGGTGAGGTTGTACCTCAATTAACTGGTGCAAATGTATCATTTGCTGTAAGGGCAAGAGTATGTCTGTTAAGAGATTTAGGCGCACCTTTAGCTCCTGATAATGCTTGGGGAATTATTCAAGGACTTGAAACTGCACCTTTACGAATGAAACAGCATTGTTCTAATGCTCAGAAGGTTGTTGATTTTTTAACAAAACATAAAAGTGTTGAAAGAGTTATTTACCCTACACTTCATAAAGGTGAAATTGCTGAGAGATCCAAGAAGTACTTAAAGGGAGGCAATGGAGCATTAGTTGGTATTGAAGTAAAAGGTGGAGTTGAGGCTGGTAAAAAATTCATTGAAGCTCTTAAAATGTTTTATCATGTAGCAAATATTGGCGATGCAAGAAGTTTAGCAATTCATCCTGCTACAACTACACATAGTCAATTAACAGAGGAAGAATTACTAGCAGCAGGAGTAACACCTGGATATGTTAGACTTTCAATAGGTATAGAACATCCTGATGATATTATCGCTGATTTAGATCAAGCATTGGGTGCCTCGGGCAAACCTAGTTTGAAGGCTGTAAGTTAGATTTTGTATTTATAAAATAAAAATATATACAAGCACTTACTAAGAAAATTGAACTTATTTGGTGTACAGATGCAATATATATCTGTGCACCATATATAACTGTCACAATTCCTAAAATAATCTGAAAAATAAGTAAAATACCTAATACATTTACCGATTTATATAAACCAAACATCTTTGCTTTATAAATTTTATAAACAATAAATAAATAAAAAATTACTATAATGTAAGCTAAGTTTCTGTGAATAAATTGGACTAATGATGGATCATTAAATGCAGATAATTTAAATAAATTAATTATATTATTATCATCTGGAAAATATGAATTACCCATTAAAGGCCAGGAATTATAAATTTTACCTGCATCCATCCCTGATACAAATGCACCAATAACTATTTGAGTAAAAATTAAAATAATAAATAAAAGAGGAATTATTGGATTTAACTTGTTTAATGTGCTTTTAATTTTTATTAATTTTAAATAATTCCATAAAATTAATGATAAAATTAAAAAAGCAATCAATAAATGGACAGATAACCTGTAATGGCTTACATCCACTCTATCGACTAATCCACTACTTACCATATACCATCCAATAAAACCTTGAAAACATATTAATAAGAATATCAAATAATAATGAAGTAGATTTATTAATTTGATTTTAAATGAAAAATATATCAAAGGAAGTAAAAAACATAAACCAATCAATCTTCCAAAAAATCTGTGAAACCATTCCCACCAAAATATTACTTTGAACTCACTGAGAGACATGCTGAAGTTCTGTAATTGAAATTCAGGAGTTTTTTTATAAGCTTCAAAATATTCAATCCAAGTACTTTTACTCACTGGAGGAAAGAAGCCTTTAAAAAACTCCCACTCTGTTATAGATAAACCTGAATCTGTTAACCTAGTTAAGCCACCAATAACTATCATTATAGAAACTAATAAAAACATTATTAGCAACCATTGAGCAATATAGGGTCTATATTTATTATTAATTTCTATGTACATGCTTATTTAAATATAATATTTATATAGAATTCCAATTGTTGAAATGTCGCCAGAAAATAGAAAAAAATTAAATGCACTTAGAAAAAGGTTAGATATCTTAGACAATAAATTATTAAGTCTAATAAGTATAAGAAGCAATATAGTCAAAGATGTCCTTAAGCTTAAAAATCACAAAAGCGAAATAGTTGATAAAAAAAGAATAGCAAAAATCCTTAATAATATAAAAAAAAAATCACTAAAAAAAAAGATCGATCCTAGAATAACTAATCGGATATGGAAAAATATGATTTTCGCATATATCGATTACGAGAGAAGAAATTTTAAAAAAAAGTAATTATTTACTGTGTGGTGGAAGTTTTTTTTCAACAAAAACTTCATGTTTTCTCGTTGCAGGATTATATTTCTTTGCCTTTAGTTTTATCTTCGCTTTTTCACCACCAGCAGGTTTTTTTACATAATAGAAAAATGGACTATCTGGTTTAGTTTCTGGAACAAGTCTAACTTTTACGTGTGTTTTTTTTGCCATTCTATTTTTTTATTTCTTTTATCAGTTTAGAAATTTTGTTTAATTTTGTTTTTAAAATATTTTTTGTGTTTATAGATATATTAACTGTTTCGTCAAGATTTGTTTCATCATTATCTAGTTGCTTTTTAACTCCTTCAATGGTCATACCTTTGTCTTTTAATAAAAATTTTATATTTTTAATTATCTCTATAGTTTTAACGTCATAGTATCTTCTATTACCTGCTAAAATTTTTGGTTTAATTTGTTTAAATTCTTTTTCCCAATATCTTAGTGTATGTGTTGATAATGATCCATTTTTTGAATTAAATAAATTCAGAATTTCAGCTACTTCACTAATTGTTTTATATGCATCAAATGTTTTTTTAGTCATTATTTATGTAATTTTTTAATTCTTTTGAAGGTTTGAATAAAACAACTTTTCGTGATGAAATTATTTTAACTTCTTTTGTCTTTGGATTTCTCCCAATACGTTCATTTTTATTTCTTAATGAAAATGTACCAAATTTTGCAATCTTTACTTTTTTGTTTAAAATAAGATTTTTTAATATTATTTGAAAAACATCCTCAAGTAAACTTTCTGAAATTTTTTTTTGAAAACCCAATTTGCATATAAATTGAATTAACAATTTGTTTTTTTGTCAGGTTGATTCTCATTGATTAATTTATATTTTCTTTAATTTTATCAATCAATCGTCCTTTTATTACTTTTTCACCAACTTTAAGAGAATTTGCAAATCCAATTGCATCTGTTGATCCATGGCTTTTTATTACTGGCTTGTTCAATCCAAGTAATATAGCGCCATTATATAATCTGGGATCTAGTTTATTTTTGAATTTTTTTAAATTTTTTATATTTAATAAAGATGAAAATTTTCCTATGAAATTTGATGTCATAGATTTTTTAAGTTCAGATGTTATAAAATTCGCTGTGCCTTCTGCTGTTTTCAAGGCAATATTACCGGTAAAACCATCTGTTACTATTACATTTACATCTCCATCCATAATATGATTTCCCTCAATATAGCCACAAAATTCAAATAAATTATTTTTTTTATCATTTAGGGTTTGGTATGTATTTTTAATAATTGTATTTCCTTTTATTTCTTCAGAGCCAATATTAAGTAACGCCACTTTGGAGGTTTCATTTTCAAATAATGATTTATGTAAAGCTGAACCCATTACACTAAAATCAATTAAATTTTTTTCATTACATTCTATGTTTGCTCCTAAATCAAGAACCACATTCATTCCATTTTTATTTGGCCATAGAGCTGATAACGCGGGTTTGTCAATGTTTGTTATCATTTCAAGATTAAGTTTTGCTATAACAAAAAGTGCTCCAGTGTTACCAGCTGAAACTACACAATCGGTCTCTCCTTTTTTTAAACTTTCCATTGCGAGCCAAAGACTTGTATCTTTCCCTTTCTTAGCTGCGCCTAAAGCTGTATCTGTATCCTCTATAATTTTCTCTGTATGAATTATTTTGTATTTATCCGAGTTTATTTTATATTTTTTAATAAGTGGGTTTATTAATTTTTCATTTCCAAAGATTAAATAAAAGGAATTGTCTGAGTTTTTAAGGTGATGTGAAATACCTTCTATTGTTTTATCAGGTGAATTTTCACCACCCATTGCGTCAATAGCAATGGTAATATGATCTGTCATAAAAAACTACTCTTTAGGATCTAAAACTTGTCTTCCTTTGTAAAATCCAGTTTTTAAGTCTAAGTGGTGAGATAATCTGTACTCACCAGATTTTTTATCTTCAATTATATTCTTAGATGAAACTTTAATATGAGATCTTCTCATACCAGCTCTAGATTTCGTCGTTTTACGTTTAGGTACAGCCATATTTAAAAATTATGGTTTATTATATCTTTTGTAAAGTTATTTAAAGTATTATTTGAAAGGTATTCATTATATTTTTTATAATAATTCGCGTAAAACTTAATATTTTTATCTAAATTGAATATTTTTCTGAAAAAATTTGCAATATTTTCGTCAATTGACATATCAGTGACTTCGATTTTATCAAGTATAGCATAAAACATATTTACGTATTCTTTCATTTTTTTATTAACAGATACATCACCATAACCTATTTCTCTAATAGAAAGTTCAATTTGTCTTACAAAAAAATCGAATAATTCTTGTGATTTTTTTTTATTAATTTCTGATTTAAATTTTTTCAAGAATAATGCAAAGTGAAACATAAGAAACAATAGTCGATCAGAGAATTCGTCGTTTCTCTCAAGGTTTAAGTATAAATTTTTATTTCTAGTTAATTTAATTAAATTGTTGTAAATATTTAAATATTCGGAATTCATATGCGTTTTTTATTATTACTAATTGTTTTTTTTATCACCGCTTGTTCTTCAAATAAAGTATCAAAAAACCACGGTTTTATTTCTCTAGAGAATAAACTAGAAAATATAGTAATTAATAAATCAAATAAAAATGATATAATTGAAGTTATCGGACACCCCTCCTCTATTAGTAAATTCAATTCAAATAAATGGTTTTATATAGAAAGAAAACAAACGAACCAGTCATTGTTTAGGCTGGGTATAAAAAAAATTAGTAAAAATAATATCTTAGTTATTGAATTTAATAACAAAGGCTTAGTAAAAAATAAGAAATTGGTTAATCTCAATGATATGAACGATTTAAAATACGTTAAAAAAATTACTACAAAAGAATTTGAACAAGATAATACTATATATAATATATTTTCAAGCTTGCGGGAGAAAGTTAATGCCCCCGCAAGAAATAGAAATAAAGACTAATGACCGCCAGCGATTACTGCTAGCAGCAATAAAGCAACAATATTTGTAATTTTAATCATTGGATTTACAGCTGGACCAGCAGTATCTTTGTATGGATCTCCAACTGTGTCACCTGTGACTGCAGCTTTATGAGCCTCAGATCCTTTACCGCCGAATTTCCCGTCTTCTATGTATTTCTTTGCATTATCCCAAGCTCCACCACCTGCTGTCATGGAAACAGCAACAAATAATCCAGTTATAATTACTCCAAGCAGCATTGCTCCAACCGAAGATAAAGCAGCGACTTGACCGCCTATTGGTAAAATTATTATATATAAAACAATTGGAGATAAAACTGGCAACAATGAAGGAATCACCATCTCCTTAATTGCTGCTTTAGTTAACAAATCAACAAGTTTACCATAATCTGGTTTTGCTTTACGTTTCATTATTCCAGGAATCTTTTTAAATTGTCTTCTAACTTCAATTACAACAGCACCACCTGCTCTACCAACTGCTTGCATTCCCATTGAACCAAATAAATATGGAAGCATTCCACCAATTAATAAACCAACAACTACAAATGGATTTGATAAATCAAAAGACACAACTATTCCCTCTAGCTTTGAACCAGCCTCTTGTGAAAAATACTTAATATCCTCTGTGTATGCAGCAAATAAAACCAAAGCGCCTAAGCCAGCAGATCCTATAGCATATCCTTTAGTTACGGCTTTTGTTGTATTACCTACCGCATCTAATGCATCTGTTGTTTTTCTAACATTTTTTTGGCAGATTAGACATTTCTGCAATTCCTCCAGCGTTATCTGTAACTGGACCATATGCATCAAGTGCTACAACCATTCCTGCTAATGCAAGCATTGTTGTTACAGCAATAGCGATACCAAATAAACCAGCGATTGCATTTGTTATCAGTATTCCAGCAACAATTATTAATGCTGGTACAGCTGTTGCTTCCATAGAAATAGCTAAACCCTGAATAACATTTGTACCATGACCGGTTGTTGAAGATGCTGCTACAGTCTTAACTGGACGATAATCTGTACCTGTGTAATATTCAGTAATCCATATGAGTAATCCAGTTATAATTAAACCAACAACGCCACAATAATATAAACTCATTCCTGTAAATGTGGTATCGCCAAAGCTATAATTGGCATCTAAACCAATCACATAATCTGTAACAGGATATAATACTACTAAAGACAAAATTGCTGTTGCTATAAAACCTTTATATAAAGCATTCATAACATTTTTTGAATTTCCTAATTTAACAAAGAATGTACCGATAATCGAAGTAATTATACATGCTCCACCGATTGTTAAAGGGTATATCATCATACTAATATCTGATTGAAAAAAAATAGATGATAGAACCATTGTAGCTACAATTGTAACGGCATAAGTCTCAAATAAATCGGCAGCCATACCGGCGCAATCACCGACATTATCACCAACATTGTCTGCAATCACTGCTGGATTTCTTGGATCATCCTCAGGAATACCTGCTTCAACTTTTCCAACTAAATCGGCTCCAACATCTGCTCCTTTTGTAAAAATTCCACCACCTAATCTTGCAAAGATAGAAATTAATGAAGCACCAAATCCTAAAGCAACTAAAGCATTAACAATTTCTCTTTCATCAACACCAGACTTTAGAAGTATGTAATAATAAACTGCAATTGATAATAAAGCTAAACCAGCAACCAACATACCAGTTATTGCACCAGACTTAAACGCAACTGACAAACCCTCTGCTAGCCCTTTTCTTGAGGCCTCCGCTGTTCTGACGTTCGCTTGTACTGATACAAGCATACCTACGTATCCTGCTATTCCAGATAAAGCTGCACCAATTAAATAACCAATCCCCACCAATATTGAAAAAGCGAAACTAATTATTACTAAAACAACTACTCCAACTATAGCTATAGTTTTATATTGTCTATTTAAATATGCCTTTGCTCCAATTTGTATAGCAGAAGCAATCTCTTGCATTTTGCTATTACCTGCACTTGATTTTAAAATATTTGAACCAGTTACAAATCCATAGACTATAGAGAGTAAACCAGCAAAAATTGTATACAGTAATATTGTTTCGATAGATGAGTTCATAATTTCCTTAAAATTCTTTTGGTTTGTTTTTTAAAATGCGGACATTACAAAAATAAAGCTAAAAGGCAATATTTAACTTATTTAAACTTGTGCAAATAACCTTTATTTTTAATACTTTTTAGATAATTTCCATTAGTATTTATAATTTGATTGGGCTTATTCGTAATACTACCTATTTTTGTAATTTTTATATTGATTCTTTTAGATAATTTTTTTATTTGCTCAAATCTCTTCAAAGGAGATGTAAAAAGCACTTGGTAATCATCACCATTAGAAACAAAATTTTTCTTTTGAAAATTATTTAACTGTATTAATTTTTGGAGATTTTTAGATATTGGAATATCTTTAATTGATAAAATATATCCTAAATTTTGATTATTAATCATTCTTTCAAGATCTAAGATAAGGCCATCAGATATATCAATGGATGAAGATGCAATTGAAGGCATGTATTTATATATTTTGAAAGCAATATCAGGGATATAATATTTTTTTATAAAATAATTTTCTAAACTTTTAGTAGATTTAATTTTTTTATTTAAAATTTTTAATCCAGCATAGGCATCACCTATATTACCAGTAACAAAAATCGCATCACTAATATCTGAATTATTTCTTTTTACAATTTTTGTTGCAAAACCAATTACAGTAACTGTGAATGATGTGGTACTAGAATATGTTGTATCTCCACCACTAAGTAATAGTTTATATTTTTTTAATTCTTCTTTTAAAGATTTAACAATTAATATAAAATTAGGTTGATTAGACAACCTATTATTTATTGAAGCTGATAAAAAAATATATTTAGGTTTAACACCTTTGCAAATTAAATCGGATATAGAGGAACGAATAATTTTTTTTATTATTAAATCTGGTTTTTTAGTATTTTTAAAGTGAATTTTTTCATTATATGTATCTGTTGATACGACAAGACGTCTCTTTTTATCAAAAAAAAACATCATCATTTAGTTTTAGAGAACTAGGATTATTAGCGGCTAGATATTTTAAATATTTTGATATTATTTTATCATCATCCATTAGGTGATCGCACTTTTTTAGAAATCTTATCAAGCAAAGCGTTAAGATATTTTGTTTGAGAAATATCTATAAAAAAATTTGAAGCGTTTAAGTATTCCTTAATAATAATCTTAGTTGAGGTTCTTGGCTTATATAAAAATTCAAAAATTGCACTTTTTATTATTACTTGAAATACTTTGTCTAATCTAATCATATTAAGATCAGTGTTTAAATGATTATTAATCTCATCTGTAATTACTTCATCTCTTTCTAATGTACCATTCACTACGTCTTTAATAAATTTTTTAAATCTGTGTTTTGGAAAAGCTAATTTTTCTTCTTTATTAAAAAATTGACCATATAATTTTTGAATAATTATTACCCTTGGGTTATTTTTAGGACTATAAATTATTGACATTTATTTATTGGTTAACACAACTTTTACAGCTTCAGAAGCTTCTAGTCCTTTTTTCCCTCTAGCAATAGCTTGCTTTATATTAAGGCAAGTAATAATGCCGTTTCCAATTGGTTTTTTTGAACTTATGGATAATTTCATTATCGCATCTGTTGCAGATTGAGAAATAAAATCAAAGTGTGGCGTTTGTCCTTTAATTACACAACCTAAAGCAATGAAACCATTGTATTTATTTATATTTCTTGAAATAGTTACTGGTATCTCAAATACTCCAGGCACTTTAAGAATCTTAATAGAATAATGTTTTTTGTTTAAATTATTTAAAGTGCTTTTCAACAAATCATTTGAAATATCTTTATAATAATCTGCGATAATAACTAATATTTTTTTTTTCATTTTATTATTTCTTGTTTTTGTATTCTAATTCCATATCCTTCTAAACCAACAACCTTTTTGGTTGATCTTGTTACTAAAATCATATTTTTTATTTTAAGACTTTTAATTATTTGAGCACCTATACCATAATTTTTAATGAGTTTATCAAACCCTTTTTTATAAAATTCCTTAGATTTATATTGTTTAAGAGTTTGTGAGACAGATTTTAAATTTGGATCTCTTATAAAAACCAAAACACAGTTATTATATTTTTTAAAGTAAGATAATGTTTTATTAAATGAATTTGGTAATTTTTGATTAATTAAATAATTTTGAACTACGTTGGATGAAATAACCCTAACTCTTGGTGTAGAGTTTAAATTAATTTTTCCTTTTAATAATGCAAAATGTTCTGATCCATCTAAAACACTTTCAAATACTTTAATAATATATTTTTGATTTTGTACAACTATACTCGATGTATTTTTTAATTTAATTAACTTTTCTTTTTTCAATCTAAATGAGATCAAATCATCGATTTTTGCAATTGCAAGTTTATGCTTTTTTGCAAATTTAAATAAGTCTTCACCTTTTGCCATAGTTCCATCCTCATTCATAATTTCACATATAACTGCAGCTGGAAGTTTATTGGACAGTTTAGCTATATCTACGGATGCCTCTGTATGACCTGCTCTTACAAGAACTCCTCCGTCTCGAGCAATAATAGGAAATACATGTCCGGGGGAAACTATTTCTTTTTTATTGGGATTTTTTTTAGTAGCAACTCTAATTGTTTTAGCGCGATCTTTTGCTGATATACCTGTTGTTATTCCTTTTTTTGCTTCAATAGAAACTGTAAAAGCAGTTTTATTTCTAGATTGATTAACAGGTGCCATATAACTAAGTCCTAATTTTTTTGCATGTATATTATTTAATGTTAAGCAGATTAAACCTCTTCCGTACTTAGCCATAAAATTTATTTTTTTATAATCAACATCTGATGCAGAGAAAACTAAATCTCCCTCATTCTCTCTGTTTTCATCGTCAACCAAAATATACATTCCTCCCTTTTTTGAGATAGAAATAATTTTTTCAATGTTACTGAATTTATTTTTTTTCATTTAAAAATTTTTTTACATATTTTGATAGAATATCTATCTCAATATTAACTAAATCATTTTTTTTTAAATAATATAAATTAGTTAACTTTAATGTGTGAGGAATAACCCAAATTTCAAATGAATTTTTTTTTATTTTTGCAATTGTTAAAGAAACACCATTGATTAATATAGAGGCTTTTTCAACTAAAAATTTCTTAAATTCACTTTCAATTTTAAATTCGTAAATTTTTGATTTATCAATTTTTCTAATCGACATTATTTTTGAGACTGTATCAACATGACCTTGGCAAATATGACCAGATATATTTTGTTTATATTTAAGAGGAAGTTCTAAATTTATAATTGATCCTAATTTAATATTTTTAAACTTAGATTTCATAATAGTTTCATTAGAAAGATAAAATTCTAAAGTTTTATTTTTATATGAAATTAGTGTGAGACAAACTCCATCACAAGCAACAGAAATACCAAGATTTTTGTTATTAACTTTAATTGAGGATTTAATAAAAATATTAATACCTTTATCCCTTTTAACAATTTTAGTTATTTTTCCTTGATTGAATATTATTCCATTAAACATATTAATTAAAATAGGTAAGTTTGTCTTTATCTATAAAAGTATTAATTTTATTTTTTTTATAATTTGTATTTAAAATTTGTAAAAGTTTTTTTACATAAATCGTATCTTTAATTTTGATGCTTTTATTTGACTTAAAAAGATAAAATTCATTTACTAGACCATTGTTAATAAAATTTTCTAAAAGAGTTGGTCCACATTCAATTAATACTTGATGTAGATTTTTCTTGTGAAGAGTACTAAGGACATATTTCAAGTCAAATTCTTTACTTAAAGTTCTAATATTAAATATTTCTGTATTAGTATGTCTTAATTTTTTAATTTTATCTTTATTATTGCTTTTAGAAAATATTATTTTTTTTAAGTCTTTATTTTTAAATATTTTTGAAGATGATTTAACTTTTAAATCTTTATCAATAATCACAATTGTTGGTGAACATTTTTCTAAACCGTTTAGTCTGCAAGTTAATTTAGGATTGTCATTATTAATAGTCACATAAGATGTCAACAATGCTTGGCACCTATACCTTAAGATATGCGTGATGTCTTTTGAATAGAGATTGGATATAGGTGTTTTATCTCTATAGATTCTATTATTCTGTGAAATCGCAAGTTTTCCAATTACATAAGGGAAATTATTTTTTCTTATAAAATCATATTGAAAATACAATTTTTTGGTTTTATTATTTATAAAATTATTTTTTACATTTATTTTATGTTTTTCTAATATATTCTTAGCAGTATTTTTTGTTCTCTTA
This sequence comes from uncultured Pelagibacteraceae bacterium, assembly GCA_902576045.1. GTDB lineage: Bacteria > Pseudomonadota > Alphaproteobacteria > Pelagibacterales > Pelagibacteraceae > Pelagibacter. The sequence goes on from CACGTU010000018.1 coordinate 17,982, forward strand.
TCTTCATCTGTGTGTGAAAAAAAAACTTTTTTAAATTTTTTTTTAATCAAAGTGTTCGTACAAGGTGGAGTTTTCCCATAGTGGGTACATGGTTCTAGTGATACATATATAGATGAATTATATAAATCTTTAGATTTTTTTTTTTTAATTGCGTTTATTTCCGCATGAGGTCTTCCATTTTTACCAGTCGCACCATATGAAATTATTTTATTGTTTTTTGTAATAACACAACCAACAGATGGGTTTGTGCCTGTAAAATATTTTTGATTTTCAGCAAGACTAATTGCAAGCTGCATTAATTTTTTATCAGATAATTGAAAGTTATCTCTTTTTGTAGACATCAATTTTATCTACAAATTGAACAAAATCTTTTTCTTCTCTAAAATTTCTATAAACAGATGCAAATCTTACATAAGCAACTGGATCTAAATCTTTTAATCCCTCCATAACCATAGTCCCAATTGTATTGGAAGATATTTCACTCTGACCTAGTTCTTCAAGCGATCTAGATATTTTAGAAATGAATTTTTCAGCAGTTTCTGTATCTATTGGTCTTTTCTTTAAAGCTACATAAATGGATTTAGATAGTTTTTCTCTATCAAATGTAGATTTTCTTCCACTTTTTTTGACTACCGTTAACTCTCTAAATTGAATTCTCTCGAAAGTAGTGAATCTTTTACCACATACACATAATCGACGTCGTCTAATAGCTGTACCGTCTTCCGTAGGTCGTGAATCAACCACTGAGGTATCGCCTCTTTGTCTACATGGGCATATCATGTTTTAATTATCCTAAGTGTTTATATATAGGAAAATTAGAACATAAATCTACAACTTCTTTTCTTACCTCTTCTTCAATTTTTGAATTATCATTTGGATTATCTGATAAACCCTTAATAACTTTTGTTATTAATTCACCAACTAATTTAAATTCATTTAATCCAAATCCTCTTGTTGTTGCTGCTTGTGAGCCTAACCTTATACCAGATGTAACCATTGGACTTTCCGTATCAAAAGGTATTCCATTTTTGTTACAAGTAATATTTGCTCGAGATAGACTTTCAGCTGCAAGATTACCTTTCACATTAAATGGTCTTAGATCAACTAACATCAGGTGTGTGTCAGTACCACCTGAATAAATTTTAAAACCATTATTCTTTAAAGTTTCAGCTAATATTTTAGCATTTGCTAAAACTTCTTTTATATAATCTTGGAACCCAGGTTTTAGAGCTTCCTTAAATCCCACGGCTTTAGCAGCAATAATATGCATTAATGGACCACCTTGGTATCCCGGGAAAACGGCTGTATTAAATTTTTTTGCAAGATCTTCATGATTAGTTAAAATTATACCACCTCTTGCACTTCTGAATACCTTGTGTGTAGTTGATGTAACAACATGTGCATGGTCAACTGGATTAGGATATCCTTTTCCAGCAACTAGACCTGAAAAATGTGCCATATCAACCATAAAATAAGCACCAATTTTATCGGCTATTTCTCTAAATCTTTTAAAATCAATTACTCGAGAATAAGCGCTACCACCAGCAATAATCAATTTAGGTTTATGTTCTATAGCTAACTTCTCTACATTATCATAATCAATCAACTCAGATTCTTTATCAACATCGTATCCAATTGCATTAAACCACTTTCCTGACATAGATATTTTTAATCCATGTGTGATATGTCCACCAGAATTTAAACTCATCCCCATAAACGTATCACCTGGTTTTAGTAAAGCTAAAAATACAGCGCCATTGGCTTGAGCACCAGAGTGAGGTTGTGCGTTTGCAAATTTACAATTAAAAAGTTTTTTTAATCTTTCTATTGCTAATTCCTCAGCTACATCTACATGCTCACAACCATTATAATATCTTTTCCCTGGATAACCTTCAGCATATTTGTTTGTTAAAACAGAACCTTGTGCTTCAAGTACTGCTTGTGAAACTATATTCTCAGATGCAATTAGCTCAATATGATTTTGTTGTCTTGTTAATTCATCATTAATTGCTTTATAAATATCTGGATCGCTTTGTTTTAAACTTTTTTCAAAAAAATCTTGGTATTGATTATTAATATATTTACTTTCACTAGACATATTAAATCCTTTTAACTCTTTTTAAGTGTCTTCCCCCTTCAAAATCAGTTTTTAAAAAGGTGTTAACACATTTCATTGCTAAATTTTTATTAGTTAGTCTTTCACCTAATGTAATAACATTTGCATCATTATGCAATCTTGATAATTTCGCATTTTTAATGGAATAACATAATGCAGCTCTGATCTTCTTATGTCTATTTGCAGCCATAGACATTCCTAATCCTGAACCACAAACCAATATACCAACATTAGATTTTTTTTTTGACACCATTTTGCTCAACTTATGTGCATATATAGGATAATTTACTGAAACAGATTTTTTGTTAGTTCCTAAATCCATAACATCGAATTTCGTTTTAAGTTTTTCAAAAATGAAGTTTTTAAGTGAATAACCTGCATGATCTGAAGCAATATAAATTTTTTTCAAACTAATTAAATTTGTAATCTAAAACGCATGCAACTAGGTGAACTCTATTTTCTTCACCTCCGTTAAAAGCATTATGATATTTTGTATTGTTTGTAATCCAGACAGAACCATCAGCAGGCATGTGTTGAGCGACTTTATCAACAACCATAATTGCACCAGGATTAGTATATATTGGTATATGCAGTCTTGGCTCTGGGTCTCTGTGCCAACTTAAAGTTGATCGAGGTTCTTTTAACAATAATCTCATTCTCCCAAGTTTGTATCTTTTGCTTAATACATCGTAAACTTCTTTGAAATAAGTGTGTTCGAAATCTTTTACAAATTCAGTATATTTTTCCTCCTCTATTGCAACATCACGGCTAACTTCTTTCCCAGTTGAATCTGGCTTTGTCCAGTATACTCCTCTAACCTTGCTTCCTTTAATTGAGTCAGGGTCACCTGGTATTTGATTTAATGATATACCTGCAAAGTGGGGTATTCCTAAACTTGTGTCAAAGCCTTTCATGTTCAATACTTCATCACAAGCAGCCTGTAATTTTTCAATGTCAAAACTTACGTCTTGTAAGTGAAAATCACTATTAGAATTACTTTTTTTTACTTCTTTAAGATAAGATACGTTGTTCATGTGCTAAATAAATACTTTATTATTTTATATATAACATATAACTTTTGTCGCATCATACATATAATTAATAATGATTATCACAGGAAAATATCCAAATTTAAGGATGAGAAGATCAAGAAAAAATGATTGGTCACGTAGGCTTGTACAGGAAAATAGTCTTTCCTATAACGATCTGATTCTTCCAATTTTTTTAACAGATGGCTCTAACAAAAAAATTCCTATTAAATCTATGCCTAACATTTATAGATATTCAATAGATAGACTTTCAAAGATAATAGACAAATCAATTAAAAAAAAAATTCCTATGGTTGCACTGTTTCCTCAAACAAAAATTAAGTTAAAAAATCCATTAGGCTCAGAAGCATTAAATGAAAATAATTTAGTATGTAAGGCTATTAGATACATTAAAAAAAGATATAAAAATGAAATTGGTATAATGTGTGATGTTGCTCTTGATCCATATACTTCTCACGGTCATGACGGATTGTTAAAAAATAGTAAAATTGTTAATGATGAAACAATAAATGTTTTAGTTAAACAATCACTATTACAAGCATCAATGGGCTGTGATGTAATAGCACCATCAGATATGATGGATGGAAGAATTGGAAAAATAAGAAAAGAGTTAGATAAAAACAAATTTGAAGATGTTCAGATAATTTCTTATGCTGTAAAATATGCATCAAGTTTCTATGGACCATTTAGAGATGCTGTAGGATCAAAAGGTGCTTTAAGAGGAGATAAGAAAACTTATCAAATGGACTTTAAAAATACTAATGAAGCATTAAGAGAAGTTTCAATCGATATTAAAGAAGGTGCAGATATGGTAATGGTAAAACCAGGTTTACCTTATCTAGATATAATTAAAAACGTTAAAGAACATTTTAAAATTCCAGTTTTAGCGTATCAGGTTTCAGGAGAGTACAGTCTTATAGCTAATGGTATTAAACAAGGAATAATAGACGATAACGTCATTTATGAAACTCTTATGGCATTTAAAAGAGCTGGATCAAACGCTATAATTTCATATTTTGCTGATCAAATAAACTTAGATTTTTAATAGACGTATATAGGTTAGATCTTGAACTTGGATAGTTTATGCCAATTGTTTTTAATATAGTTTTTTCTAAATAATCACCTACAATTTTAAAGCCGATCAATAACTCATTATAGTTATCGATTTCAAAATTTTTATCAATTAGGAAGTTTGGAACATTTTTTTTTGTAGATTTTACAAAATATTTTTTGTTACCATTAGATCCAATTTCTTCACTCACATAATCTTTAAATTCAATATCATAACCAACACATTTGTAAAAACTAAGCTCCCAAAAAATAAATTCTAAAAGCCAGTTGTTATGATTTAATATATTTTTTAAATTGTCAGTAAGATAAAAAACATTTTCATTTTGTTGATCCTCTACAGTTAATAATTTAATTAAACTCATTGCATAGGAAATACATAATAATTTATTTTTATCGTCCATAAATAATGGTGTAACTACTTGGTCAATCTCTAATTTAAAGTAACCAACCTTCGAGTCATTCTTAGAATTAAAGTTCAAATGAAATTTATTACCTATTAATAAGTAGTTTTTTATTTTCTTTGATGTGGATCCGTAAATCACACCAGTAACTTTTCCACGATTTTTGGTATAAAATTCTGCTATAGAATTATTTTCACTATACTTATTTTTTGAGAGTAAAAAACCTGTATCCTGCCAATTCATTTTGTATTAAGTGATTTTAGTAATTCATTTGCAGCAGATTGCTCTGCTTTTTGTTTAGAAGATCCAGTAGAAAAAATATAATTTGTGTTACTAATTTTTACTCCAACTTTAAAAGTTGGTTTATGTCTAGGGCCTGTATTCGATATTAGTTTGTAACTAGGAAGAGTTTTGAATTTTTTAAGTGAATATTCTTGTAATTTGGTTTTTGCGTCTACAACATTATCAAAAGAAGATTTCAAATGAGTGCTCCAATTGTTTAGTATAAATTTTTTTGCTTGATCCAAATTTGAATCTAAAAAAATTGCACCTATCAACGCCTCACAACAATCTGAAATTATTTTATTTTCAATTTGTTTTCTGCTTTTATCCTTTCCAATATTTATAAAATTATCTATTTTCAATTTTTTACCAATTTCTAGACACATATTTTTATTTACTAAAGAAGCAAATTTTTTATCAAGACTACCAACTTTTTCATTTGGATATAATTCAAGTAATTTTTTTGAAATTACTATTCCTAAAACTCTATCACCAAGAAATTCTAGTCTCTCGTAATTATTTTCAGAGTCTGAACTTTTATGTGTGAATGCAGTTATTAAAAAAACCTTATTTTTAAATACATAATTTATTCTATTCTCTAAATTTTTAAATTTGCTTTTCACTATTTAATTTTTTTAAATAATCTACTGAATCTCATTATTTCGTCCCATTTCCAAATCAAAAAAATACTACCTTTTCTCGGATCAGAAGAAAAAAACAATATTTGTGCTTTACCAACTAAATTATTTTTATGCACATAACCAACTTCAGATAAAAATCGACTATCTTTTGAACAATCTCTATTGTCACCTAAAAAAAAATAATGATCTTTTGGGACTATAAATTTGTCAGAATTTTTAAAGGATATGTCATTTCTATATGATGCAAAATATTTTTTTCCATTTGGTAATTTTTCCTCATATGTTGAAACACTTATTTCATTGTTTCCACAAAATAAATAATCATTTTTTTTCTTTATGGTTTTAACTATTTGATTATTATTTAAATACAGATCTCCATCGATAAACTGCAAAACATCACCTGGCAATCCTATTAATCTTTTAATATAGTCAGTTCTGTTATCAGCAGGAGTTTTAAAGACAACAACATCTCCTCTTTCTGGATTATCACTTAATACACGCCCATTTAACATTGGTGGG
>CACGTU010000019.1 GCA_902576045.1 uncultured Pelagibacteraceae bacterium
TGAGGTTGAGGTTTATTATTTAATAAAGAAATCTTTCTTCGATTTTAAAGGTAAAGTTACAAAAAATAATATTTCTAAATTTATAAAATTTATGGGGCCTTGTTTTGAAATTGTTGGATTTAGACAAAGAAATAAGCAATTTAATTACCTTGGAGATATTTGTAGTGATTTTGGATTTAATATTAAGTTTATAGTTGGAAAAAAAATTAAATTTAAAAAACTTAACTTAAATAATTTAAAAACTTCATTAGAAAGTAAAAAAAATGGTTTGAAAGTTAATGGTAATACAAATATTGTTTATATCAATCCATTAAATTGTTTAAGATTTGTTTTAAATAAAGTTAAAAAAGAAAAAATAAACTTATATAAAGACTTTTATGTTTTCACGGGTTCCACTGTAGGTGTTGTGCCCTTCAAAGGAAAAGGATTATACAAAGGTACTATTGATAAAATTGGCTCTGTTAGTGTTAATATCAGGTAATGTCACTTCACTTTTCTAAAGAGGAATTTAAATCTAGAAAATCAAATATTTTAAATTCAATGAAGGAGCAAAACATCGATGCTCTGTTGATGTTTAGACAAGAGTCTATGTATTGGTTAACTGGTTATGATACATTTGGCTACGTTTTTTTCCAAACTTTAGTCTTAGATCAAAAAGGTAATTTAATTTTATTAACAAGAGCGCCAGATCTAAGGCAAGCACAAAACACATCAAATATTAATGATATAAGAATTTGGGTTGATAAAGATGGTTCAAATCCAACTGATGATCTAAAAATTATTTTAGATGAGTTAAATTTAAAAGGTAAAAAAATTGGAATTGAATATGAGGCTTATGGATTGACTGGTAGAAATGCAATTAAATTAAATCAATCTTTGGAAAATTACTGTTCAATTGAGGATAAATCAGAATTAATTACAAAACTAAGAGTGGTAAAATCTGATGAAGAAATAGCATATGTTAGAAAGGCTGCGAACCTAGCTGATTTGGCGCTTGAAGAAGTGTGGAAATATGCAAAATCTGGTGCGAGCGAAGCTAAAATTTTAGCTGAAATGAATAGAGTTATCTTTGAAGGTGGTGGTGACTATCCAGCTAATGAATTTATTATTGGTTCAGGAAAAAATGCCCTACTCTGTAGATATCAAGCTGAAAAACAAATTTTAAACAAAGAAGATCAGCTAACTATTGAGTGGGCAGGTACTTATAGACACTACCATTCAGCGATGTTTAGAACTATTCCGATCGGTAAAGCAAATCAAAAACATTTTAAGATGCATGAAGCTTGTGTTGAAGCATTAACAAATTGTGAGAATAAATTAAAAACTGGAAACAAAATTGGTGAAGTTTTTGATATTCATGCAAAAACATTTGATAATCATGGATTTAAAAATGCAAGAATGAATGCTTGCGGTTATTCACTGGGAGCAACTTTTTCTCCCAACTGGATGGATTGGCCAATGCTATACACTGGAAATCCATATGTAATTCAATCGGGAAACGTGTTCTTTATGCATATGATCTTGATGGATTCAGAGAGTAATTTAGCAATGAATTTGGGAGAGACTTATCTTGTTACAGAAAATGGTAATGAAAGATTAGGCAAACAAAAATTAGATTTGGTTATTCTCTAATTTTTATATTCAACTCTAAACATTGCTTCGTTTCTTCTCATTATTGGTAGAGTAAAAGGGCTATTGTAAGTTGCTTTGATTGGAGAGCTTTGAATTTGAATATTATCTTTAGTTAATTGATCTTCTAAAATACTTTTATGTTTAATAAAATTTTTCTCTGATGCCCTACCAGAATATCTAATTACAGCATAGTACCCGCCTTCAATAATAATTACTTCTACATCTGAGTTTGTAGGATATGGAACATTATCTTTATTAAATTTTGATGGAAGATAAAACTGCATCGTCATATTTCCAGATTTCTCTGTTTGTGTTACTGGGATTGTCATTTTAATTTCTTGATTTTTCTTATTTTTACCCGAGATATAATTAAATAACTTTCTAAAACTATTGTCTCCAGTTGTAGTCACTACTTCTACAGCTAAACGATCTGCATATTTACGAATTTCATACACATCAGTTGATTTTATAATATCATATTTTGCTTCCTCGCTAGCCATCACACTAGAATAGTTAAAAATAGATATACTGTAAAATATAATTAATAAAATTTTTTTCACTTGAAATTATAGTTTAGTTACCGTCCCATTTTGCCTTATAATTCCATTTAGCTCTGAAATCTTTAGGTGCTTTTTTAAATTCTTTTTCACATTCTTTGAACAACTTATTGAAAGATTCATTAGTCAGTAGTTCTAATTTAATATCTTCATGAGTTTTAAGTTTTTCATAATTATTTGACTCAATACTTGCTTTATTTTTTGCACAAACACCAATCATCATATCATGTTTAATAATTCGATCTTTTTGTTTATTGCTCTGAAAAATTTGGTTAATTCCGTATACTATAAGTAAAATTACAATGCTTATTATTATTATTTGTGATTTTTTCTGTTGCTGCATATTAAAACAAAAATTAATATAAAATTCTTTAATTGATATAACTAAAATTAATATACAATAATTTAATGAAAAAAATAATTAACAATCCAAGTAATTTTGTTGATGAAACAATAGATGGACTTATTAAATCTCATCCAACTATTTATTCACTAGCTTCAGATAATTCGAGAGTTATTACTCGTGCAATAAAGTCCTCAAATAAAGTTGGTTTAGTAACCGGTGGAGGGTCTGGTCATTTGCCAGTTTTTACAGGCTATATTGGAAAAGGATTGTTAGATAGTTGTGCGATAGGATCTGTCTTTGCGTCACCATCTGTTGAACAAATAGCATCTGCAATTCGTAATGCAAATAATGGTAACGGAGTGCTTTGCCTTTTGGGTAATTATGGTGGAGATGTAATGAATTTTGAAATGGCTTGTGAAATAGTAAAAGACGAAGGTATTGAAACTAAAACTGTTATAGTTGCAGATGATATTGCGAGTGCAAAACCTGAAGAAAAAGAAAAAAGACGAGGTATTGCTGGTATGATATTTGTTTTTAAAGTTGCAGGGGCGTTAGCTGAAACGGGGGCATCTCTTCAAGATGTTTGTGAAATAGCACTTGAAACTAATTCAAATATTAGAACATTAGGCGTTGCTCTTTCTCCTTGTATATTGCCTGAAGCTGGAAAACCTACATTTGAAATTAATGATGATGAAATAGAAATAGGAATGGGTATTCATGGTGAACCAGGTATTTCAAGAGAAAAATTAAAGTCAGCAAATGATTTGACAGATGATATATGTAATCGAATACTAGCTGATTTCAATTTGTCTGATCAAGAGATAGGGTTAATGATAAATAGCCTAGGAGCTACTCCACTTGAAGAACTTTACATTGTATCAAGAAGAGTTGTCGAAAATTTTAACAAAAAAAAAATAAAAATTTTTAAAAATTATGTTGGAAGATATGCAACTTCAATGGAAATGGCAGGAATGTCTGTAACTGTTTTAAAACTTAATAAAAATATTAAAGAAAATTTATTAGCTCCTTCTTATTGTCCATTCTGGACAAATTAAAATGTTAAATAAAGAAAATTTAATAACAATTTTGGATAAATTATTTGACCAGTCTAAAAAATATTACGATGATTTCAACTCTGCTGATGCTAAAATTGGAGACGGAGATTTAGGTATTACCATTCTTCATGGATTAGAAGAAATCCAGAAAAATAAAGTATCTTTTAGTAACGATATGGGTGAAAATTTTATGATTTGCTCAAAAGCTTTTGTTAAAAGGTCAGGATCTAGTTTTGGAACATTAATAGCATTTTCATTGATGAATATTTCAAATAAAATGCAAGGTAAAACACACTGTAATCATAATGATATCATCAGTTTTTTTGAAACCGCTCTTAAGACAATTTTAGAGAGAGGTAAAACAAATCTAGGTGATAAAACAATTGCAGATACACTTGATTTAATAATAAAAAAAATAAAGAAAAGTACTAATTATAATGATGATATTAAATCAGCTTGTTTAGAAGCTTTAGAGAATTTTAAAGGAAAAAAAATTTTGATTGGTAGAGCAAGAATGTTTGAAGAAAAAACAAAAGAATTTCATGATCCTGGGATGTTTGCCTTAAGTAAACTTTGTGAAGTTTTTTAGTTACAATAATCTCTATTTATATTTATCCTCAATTTCGTAGTATTCATTGAAGCCTACGATATCCTTTAATTCAGAAAATTTTGAAACGTTAGTGTTATAAACTTTATTCTTCATATTTTTTAAACATTCCTGCATAGTTTTTACCGAGGCGCTCATTAATGTAAGTGGCATCACTGCTATTTTATAGCCAATTTCCTCTAACTCATTTATTTCTAACAAAGGAGTATCCCCATCCTCAATTAAATTAATCATATGTTGACCTGGGACTTCCTTAATTATTCTTTTCATATCATCTTTAGATTTTACTGCTTCAATAAATAAAATATCAGCACCAATTTCTGAAAAAGCTTTCATTCTCTCTATTGCATCATCCAAGCCTCTTGTTGCAATTGCATCTGTTCGAGCCATAATTAAAATATCTTTATCTCCAAATTTGCTAGCATCGACTGCCGCTTTAATTCTTGATTTTGCTTCATCTAAATCAACAACTTCTTTTCCTTTAGTGTGACCACATTTCTTTGGCCATTTTTGATCCTCAATCATTACTCCTGCAGCTCCTGCATCGGCATAACCACGCACTGTTCTAAATACATTTACAGAATTTCCATATCCTGTATCACCATCAAAAATAATTGGTATAGATGTTGAATTACAAATATTTCTTACTTGATCTGCCATTTCAGAAAATGAGATTAAGCCAGTATCTGGCATTCCAAGTCTAGTAGATGAAACACTAAAACCAGACATAAAACCAATTTCTAAACCCTCTTTTTCAATTAATTTTGCCGAAAGAGAGTCAAAACATCCCGGCATAACTATAATCTCCTTTTTATTTAAACGTTCTTTAAGTTTGGTTGCTTTATCTTTTGATTTTATTTTTGAAAACATTTTTAATTATTTTTAAAAAAATATTATTTACCAGGTTTTTTTGTTTTTTATCTAAATTGATAGTTTAAACTACTAAATTCGAATATTAAAAAAAATACAATATAAATAATCAATATGAATTGGATTATATTTACGATTTTTGGAGCTTTTTTTCAAAATTTAAGATCATCACTGCAAAAAAAATTAAATAAAGATCTCTCATTAATTGCATCAAGTTACGTTAGGTTTGTTTTTGCTTTACCTTTTGCAACAATATTATATTTTTCTTACTTTCAAAATTTTTCATTCATTTCAGCAATTTTATCAAATTCGAATTTTATTATTTACGTATTTTTTGCCTCTATACTTCAAATAATGTTTACTTTCAGTCTCTTATATTTATTTAAATTTTCAAATTTTGTAGTTGGTACCTCATTAAGTAAAACTGAAGTCATTCAAGTTGCAATTTTTGAATACATTGTCTTGAATGACAAGCTTAATGCTGCTGGTGTTATTGGAATTATTATAGCAACTACTGGGGTTATTATAATGACTATAAAAGATGTTAATTTTTTTATTAAAAATTTATTTTCAAAAACAACATTAGTTGGTCTTATTACTGGACTATTTTTAGGATTAAGTGTTGTTTATTTTAGAGCTGCAGCTTTATCGCTAGAAAATATTTCATCTAATTTTGAAAAAGCATTAAGCACTTTATTTTTTGGACTACTAATTCAAACTGTTATAATAACAATTTACCTTCTTATTTTTGAAAGATCTGAATTCAAAAAATTATACAATAATAAAGTTGAATGCTGTATGACTGGCTTATCTGGTTTTTTAGCTACTCTCTCTTGGTTTTATGCTTTCACACTTATTCAATCATCTTTTGTTAGAGCACTTGGACAAATTGAAATACTTTTTAGTTTTGCATCATCTAAATATTTATTTAAAGAAAAATTAAGTAAGATTGAATTGTTTGGAATATTAATATTTATATCTGGTGTATCTCTGATGTTGTTAACTAGAACAAGTTAGTTTCTTCTTTGATTAACTTTTTTCTTAACACTTTTGTAATAACTTTGATTATTATTAAGCATATCATTAGCCTAAATTGAACATAAATATTCTTTAATAAACTAATTAAAATTGATTTAATACAGCATGTCGTTTAAAAAGAATGTAGACCATTACGTTGAACAGTCTGCAAAAAATTTAAATTTTACCTCAGATTTACTTGAACATATAAAAGCAACACATTCATTAATTAAAGTTAATGTTGGGGTCGAAATTGATGGTGGAATAAAAAATTTTACTGGTTGGAGAGCAGTTCATTCAGAACATATTCTGCCGAGTAAAGGTGGTTTAAGATATTCAAATTCTGTGGATCAAGATGATACAGAGGCTCTTGCGGCATTAATGACTTATAAATGTGCAATTGTTGATATTCCTTATGGTGGATCTAAAGGTGGATTAAGAATAAATCCAAATGAGTACAATGAAAATCAATTAAGAAATATTACTAAAACTTTTGCAACAAAATTAATAAAAAAAGGTTTCATTTCTCCTGCAATAAATGTTCCAGCACCTGATGTTGGAACCTCTGAGAGGGAAATGGGATGGATTAAAGATGTTTATAAATCTTTAAGACCCGAAGATATTAATTATAGAGCATGTGTTACAGGTAAACCAAGACATGGAGGGGGAATTGCAGGAAGAACTGAGGCAACAGGAAGAGGCATTGAAGAAGTTATAAGAGAATTTTTTAGAAATAAAGAAGAAGTGAAAAAAGCAAAATTAAATGAAAATTTAAAAGATAATAGAATTGTTATCCAAGGGTTTGGTAACGTTGGAAGACATTTAGCCTATGAACTTTATAATAGAGATAATGCAAAAATAATAGCAATTGGTGAATATAATGGAATTTTATATAACAAAAATGGAATAGATATTAATAAGCTTATTGAATCTGTCTTATTTAAAAAAAATATTGAAAATAATGAGCTTGGAAAATTCATAAAAAATTCGAAAGAAATTGTTGAAGTTGAGTGTGATATTTTAGTTCCAGCTGCACTTGAGGGTGTTATCAACAAAGATAATGTTGAGAAAGTAAAAACAAAACTAATTGTTGAAGCTGCTAATGGGCCAATAGATCCTGCAAGTGATAAAATATTATTTAATAAAGGAGTAACAGTACTTCCTGATATTTATGTAAATGCTGGTGGAGTTGTTGTTTCATATTTCGAATGGGTTAAAAATTTGTCACATATTAGATTTGGTAGGATGGAGAAAAGATATCAAGAACACAAACTATTGGAATTGATAAAACTCATAGAAAAAACAACAAATACAAAAACAGATCCAGAATTGATAAATACTATTGTGCATGGTGCTGATGAAATTGATTTAACTAATTCTGGTCTAGAAGACTCAATGAGAAATTCTTTTAATGAAATACTAAGTATAAAAAAACAAATTAAAAAATCTTTTAGGGAAAGTGCTTATTACTTATCTTTAAAAAAACTTAGGAAGTTTTATACAAAAGAAGGTCTACCAAGACACTAATTTTTTTTCTTTTTCTCTTTTTTAGCTTTTCTCTTTTCTTTAAAAGTTAACTTTGCTTTTTTCATCACACTAGAATCTTTAAATGATTTGCCACTATATCTTTTAGACATATTATTGTTGGTCTTGAAATTCTAAATTTCCTCTAGAATTAACTTTTTTCTTCACATGTCTGTAATAACTTACATCATTTATGAGCTTTATTAGATCTATCCCTTTATCCTCGTATCTTCTTTTAATTGTATTTCTTGACACCATTACTAAATTTAGGTTTTCAACAAAATTTTCTGTCCATTCTTTTTCAATTTTATCTTTAATCATTTTTTTTAAAAATATCCTAAAATCTGAACAAGTTATCATTTTTAGTTTTTCATTTAATAAGGCCATATATCTACTATTAACAAAAAAAATTACAGTAATCTAGTTCTAGGTAAATAGTTAAATAAATTCTTGAACTTTAACAATACTGAAAACTGTTATTATTCTTTCATTTACGATATTTCTTTTAGGCATTATTGCCTAATATAATTTCAAAAACGACTAAAAATTCTATTTATCTAAATCCCTTAATTTTGTTTTATTTTATTGATTTTATAATTTTCCATCCATTTGCTAAAAACAATTATAGCATCATTCATGTCTTTTGTTTTATTTGGATGATTTTTAGCCCTACCTAGCATAGTCGCAATAACATTTACTTGATATTTTAATGGTCTTTTTTTTATAGCTGAAACAGTAAATAATGCTTTTGCTTTATCTTTAAAGCCTAAACCTTTTAAAGTTGTCTCCGGTTTATAATCTGAAAATAAGGAAAGATTTAAGGGTTTAAAATTTTTACCTTTAATTAGTTTATTCAATGGCGTTTTATCAACTATTTCAAAGATTTTTTTTGAATACACCTTATCCAATTCATTTTTTTTTGAACCATTAAAATCAATTAAAACAACTTTAAATTTTTTTGACTTATTCAATTTTGTGATTAATTTTATATACCTTTTATGAAAACCTTTTATAGCTTTTTGATATAAAACTTTTGATCTCTTATATTCTGGATGACTGTAATTAGGTGTATTTAAAACTAGTAACCTACATTTCCATAGATATTTTTTGAAAGTCATCAAACGATTACTGTAAAATTCTATCTTCGTTGAGATAGGCTTGCATGTTTTTTTAAAACTTCTGCTGAAACAATTTTAGCTTCTGTAGATTTTTTAACATTCCAAATTTTATCTCTAGCAATTTTTGTTGACAATTGATTATCAACTAGAGGAAACGGGTAATCTTTACCAATTTCTAAATTAATTCCTTTTTGCTCAATATATGTAAGTTTCCAAGGTTCATGTATTAATTTTCCAGGAACATTTTTCAACTCCGGAACCCATTTTCTTATAAAATCTCCATTTGGATCTTGGTCGGTTGATTGTTTTATAGGATTATAAATTCTTATCGAGTTTATTCCCGTTGTCCCAGATTGCATTTGAAATTGAGAATAATGAATTCCAGGCTCATAGTCAGTAAATAATCTTGCCAAATGTTTTGAAGTTTTTTTCCAATCTAACCATAATTGGTATGAAGCAAATGAAACTAACATTGCTCTCATTCTAAAATTAATCCAACCATTTTTTTTAAGATATCTCATACAAGCATCTACAAATGGGAATCCAGTATTTCCATTTTCCCATGCTAGATAAAATTTCTCATTAAAATCATTTTCTCTAATTCCATTATAAGCGCTATTCATATTTCTAAATTCTAATTCAGGCTCATCATATAATTTTTGGATAAAATGGCAGTGCCATGCCAGTCTACTTTTAAAAGCAATTAAAGATTTCTTTTTTGTATATGATATTTCAGATTTTAATTTATCATTTGTTTTTTTAAATATTTCTGTGATTGAAATATTTCCAAATGTAATATGTGGGCTTAATCTTGAGCATGAAACTTCACCCGTTATGGGTGAAGACATTTCACGCTGATAATTTTCAGATCTATCATTAAGAAAAGTGTCTAAAAGTTCTATTGCATTTTTTCTTCCTCCTACCTGAATATGTCCATCCTCTATATTATTTGTTTCTATTTTAGTTAAATCTTGAACATGATTGTCTTTAATAAATTCGCAACTAATATTTGGACTTATAGGTTCGATATTTATAAATTTATTCCAATTATAAGACCATTTATTTCTAATTCTGTGGTTTAGTTGAACTCCAAATTGATTAGAAATTCTCCAATTAACATTTTTTTCTTTAAATAAAAAACTAACCTCTTTGTCTAAGTTAGTTACGTAAATGTTTTTAAATATCATATTTGAATAAATTTCATTTATTTTAAATTTATCAATTAAATGACTTAAGATTTCTAATGTATCGCCATAATATATATTAAGTTTAGAGTTGTATTTCTCAATTAACGTTTTAGTTAATTCCTCTAGTGACGATTTTAAAAAGTCTAAATGAAATGAACTTGAAGTTGGTAATTTATAATATTCTTTGTCAAAAATAAAAATTGGAAGAATATTTCCTGATTTAGTGGCTTCATTAAAAGCATCATTATTGAATATACGTAGATCGTTCCTAAACCACGCGATTTTATTCATCCGTTTAATTAAAGATTTATTTTGAAAGTTCTTTGATTTTTATCATCAGAAATATTTAAGATTTTAAATTTAGATGTTTTTTCTAATTTCTGACCTTTATTCGTTACAAAAGATTTCATTTTCTTTACTTCGCCTTCAGGCATTTTTCTTGTGTATTTTAAAGTATGTTTTTTTGATCCTATAACAAATATTGTTTTCATATGTTTTAGTAATTAAAATTTAGATAACCTTTAACAAAGTTATTAAATTTGTAAATGAGTCTATGTGTCTAATTTAGATATAATGGGGAAGCTTTTTTTAGTTTATACTTACAATTGACTGACCTCTTCTTAGTAATTTTTTAACATAAATTTTTTAATTCTCGTTGCACCCTCAGTTATGTCATCTGTACTTCTAGCATAAGAAAATCTAATTGTACTTGATCCTCTATTTTGATCAAAATCCAAGCCTGGAGTTATAGCAACACCCGCTTCATCTAGAACTCTCTTACAAAAACTTAGGCTATCATTGCTAAATTTAGATATATCAACATAAATATAAAAAGCTCCATCTGGTGGTGAAAAAGTTGTAAAGCCTGCTTTGGGTAATTCCTCTAATAAAATTTCTCTATTTTTTTTATAGACGTTTACATTTTGATCTAACTCTTCTTTTGCATCTAATGCCGCAAGAGCAGTAATTTGACTAGCATGCGGAGGACAAATAAATAAATTTTGTGAAACTTTTTCAACTTGTCTCACATGATCCTCAGGAACAATCATCCATCCAACTCTCCACCCTGTCATAGAAAAATATTTTGAAAAGGAATTTATTACATAGCAATCATCAGTTATCTCTAATGCGGAGACTGCTTTACTTTCATACTCTATCCCATGATATATTTCATCGCTAATAAAGCTTACATTATGTTCTTTAGAACGTTCAATTAATTTTGTGAGAGAAGATTTATCTAACATTGATCCGGTTGGATTGGCTGGAGAGGCAACCAATACTCCATTTAAATTATTTTTTTCAATATCTTCTGAGGTGGGTTGATATTTGTTTTGAAGTTTTGTTTCTATATCAACAGGTACTAAATTTTGAGCTTTGAGGATTTGTCTATAACTTGGATAACCTGGAGAACCTATTCCTACTCTCTCTCCTGCATCAAATAATGTGGCAAACGACAATATAAATCCTCCAGAGGAACCTGTTGTAATAATTACTCTTTCTGGATTTAAATCAATGTTGTACCAGTCACCATATAATTTTGAGATTCTAGATCGTAATTGAGGTAAGCCTAAAGTAACAGTATATCCAAGATTATTATTTTTTAACTCTTTAGTTATATACTCATTTGCAAGCTTAGGAGCAGGCGTGCCTGGCTGTCCTACTTCCATATGAATAATTTTTTTACCTGCTTGTTCTGCTTTTCTAGCAGCCTCCATAACATCCATTACAATAAAAGGATCTACATTAGATCGATTAGATTTTTTCATTAATCTATTTTTTTTGTTACTTCCTTTTCACAAAAAATTTTGATCTCCTCTATAGGTTTATCCTTGGATTTGCTTTTTTGTGCAATTATACATGCTTTTATTGATTTGCTTTTGCTGAAACTCCCATATTTGTTGTTGGTGAAATAAAGTGCAATTATTGCAATAGTTATAAAGATTATTATTTTTAAATTACTTTTTATTTTAGGCATGAAGTTTACTTATTGAAATTTAAATACAGTAATTAAACTTTATCAAGTTAATTGTATTTGTTAATTTTCTAGTGATTTTTGAGGTTTCATATCCTCTTTTTTAATTCCAGCTACACGAACAGGTTTTTTCATTGCATCTCTTCTAAACGGTTCACCTAATTCTTGATTTAATATAACCTCAATAAATGTTGTAATTCCTTGTTTTTGATCTTCACATGATTGCTTGATTGCAGCTGTAGTTTCTTCCATTGTTTTAACAGTAACTCCTTTTAAACCACAAGCAGTTGCTACCTTTGCGTAACTTAATTCTGGATCAAGTTCTGTTCCAACAAAGTTATCATCGAACCATAATATTGAATTTCTTTTTTCTGCACCCCACTGATAATTTCTAAAAATAACCATTGTAATTGCTGGCCACTCTTTTCTTGCACACGAACTCATCTCGTTCATAGATATTCCAAATGCACCATCACCAGCAAAACCAATCACTGGTGTATCAGGACAACCTATTTTTGCACCTAATATTGATGGAAAACCATATCCACAAGGCCCAAATAAGCCAGGTGCTAAATACTTTCGTCCTTTTTCAAAAGTTGGATAAGCGTTTCCAATTGCACAGTTGTTTCCTATATCACTTGAAATAATCACATCATCTGGCATTCCAACTTGGATTGCTCTCCATGCTTGTCGAGGAGACATTCGGTCTGAATCTCTCTCTCTTGCCTCTTTATTCCAAACTGTTCCTGGATCATCATCCTCATGATCTAGGCTAGTAAGAGTTTGTAGCCATGCAGATTTTGTTTGGTGAATTAAATTTTTTCTTTCGTCTCTATTGTTATCGCCAGCGTTTGATGAAAGTTTTTGTAAAATTTGTTGTGAAACTAATTTTGCATCTCCACAAATTCCAACTGTAACTTTTTTTGTTAATCCAATTCTATCTGGGTTCATGTCTACTTGAATTATAGTTGCATCTTTTGGCCAATAATCTATTCCATAACCTGGAAGAGTTGAAAATGGATTTAGTCTTGTGCCTAATGCTAAAACTACATCAGCTTTTGAAATCAATTCCATTGCAGCTTTAGATCCATTGTAACCTAATGGTCCAACCGCTAAAGGATGGCTTCCTGGAAAACTATCATTATGTTGATATCCATTACAAACAGGGGCGTCTAATTTCTCAGCTAATTTTTTACAATCTTCTATGGCGCCACCAATTACTACTCCAGCTCCTGATAATATTACTGGAAATTTTGCATCTGATAACAATTTTGCTGCTCTATCAATTGCATCCTTACCTCCACCTTGTCTTTCAAATCTTACAATTGGTGGTAATTCAATATCAATTACTTGTGTCCAGTAATCTCTTGGTACATTTATTTGTGCAGGAGCTGACCCTCTGAATGCTTTTTCAATAACTCTATTTAAAACTTCAGCCATTCTAGAGGGATCTCTGACTTCTTCTTGATAACAAACCATGTCTTTAAATAAATTCATCTGTTCAACTTCTTGAAACCCACCTTGACCCATGGTTTTGTTTGCAGCTTGTGGAGTTACTAAAAGTAAAGGTGTGTGATTCCAATAAGCTGTTTTAATCGGTGTAACTAAACCTGTTATCCCAGGTCCATTTTGTGCAATGACCATTGACATTTTTCCTGTCGCTCTTGTGTATCCATCTGCAATCAATCCCCCATTTGTTTCGTGTGCTACATCCCAAAAAGTAATTCCTGCTGAAGGAAAAATATCTGAAATTGGCATGAAAGCAGACCCAATAATTCCAAAAGCATGTTCTATACCATGCATCTGAAGAACTTTTACAAAAGCTTCCTCGGTTGTCATTTTAGTCATAATAATGATGTCCTAAATTCTATTTTTTTAATTGTTAAAGAGCCCGATTAATATATAAGTTGTTGCAAATTTCAAACAAAGAAATCGTCACAATGGCAAACACAGATATAATAATTCACGACGAAAAAGATAATGTAGGCGTGGTTGTTATAGAAAAAATTACACCAAGCCAAGATTGTAATTGTTGGGTAATGGAGAATGATAAATCTGTTAAAATTCAATCAATGGATGAAATCCCTTTAGGTCACAAAATAGCAATGATTGACTTAAATGAAGGAGATACGATTTTAAAATATGGACATGACATTGGTAAAGTCGTTAAGTCAATTAAAAAAGGTGAACACGTTCATGTTCATAATGTAAAAACTAAGAAGTGGTAAGATGGAAATTCCAAAAACATTTTTAGGTTATAAAAGAGAAGACGGCAGATCTGGAACAAGAAACCACGTCATAATACTCCCAGTTGATGATATTTCAAATGCTTGCGCAGAAGCAGTTGCAAATAACATTAAAGGGACAATCGCATTGCCTCATTCTTACGGAAGATTGCAATTTGGTGCTGATCTAGAATTGCACTTTAGGACTATGATCGGCACAGGTAGAAATCCAAATGTTGCAGCAGTAATAGTTATTGGTATTGAACCTAAATGGACTAAAAGAATTGTAGATGCAATTGCAGTAACTGGAAAACCAGTTGAAGGTTTCAGTATTGAAGGTGTTGGAGATATTGACACGATTGCGAAAGTTTCAAAAAAAGCACAAGAATTTTCAATTTGGGCGTCTGAAAAACAGAGAGAGGAAAGACCAATAAGTGATTTATGGATTTCTGTAAAATGTGGAGAGTCAGATACAACATCTGGACTTGCATCAAACCCTACAGTTGGAAACTTAATGGATAAATTAGAACCTCTAGGTGTTCATTTGTGTTTTGGAGAAACTTCAGAACTAACTGGAGCTGAAACTGTTTGTGAAAAAAGAGGAAAAACACCTGAGGCACAGGAAAAGTTTAAAAAAACTTGGAATGCTTATAATGATTTTATTTTAAAAGAAGCAACGGATGATTTGTCTGAAAGTCAACCTACAGCTGGAAATATTGCAGGTGGTCTCACAACTATTGAGGAAAAAGCATTTGGTAATTTTCAAAAAATTGGTTCAAGACAATTTATAGATGTCTTGGAACCTGCTGAAGAACCAACTAAGGGGCCTGGTTTATATTTTATGGACACTTCATCAGCAGCCGCTGAATGTGTAACTTTGCAAGCGGCAGGTGGATTTAATATTCATTTATTTCCAACAGGACAAGGAAATATAATAGGAAATCCAATTGAGCCAGTCATTAAATTAACGGCCAATCCATTAACAGCAAAAACTATGAGTGAACATATTGATGTTGATGTATCTAAAATACTTTCAAGAGAAATGAACTTAGATCAAGCTGGAGATGAACTTATTAAAGCTACATTAAGAGTAGCCAATGGTAGACTTACCTGCGCTGAAGCTTTAGGTCATAAAGAATTTGTGATGACTAAACTTTATAGAAGTGCATAAACTTTAATTATACTTGACTTTAAAACATCCTTTAAATTTATTACCTGGTATAATTTTAGCTTTTATACTTTATTCTTTTTCTGAAGGTTTAAATAATATTATTGGAATTGAATTGTTGGGATATAAAAAAAGTCCTATATCAACAGCAATGATTGCAATTATTTTAGGATTAATTTTAGGGAATATTTTTAATATTAGGGAAGGTTTTTTAATTGGATTAGATTTTACTCAAAAGAATATTCTTAAACTTGGTATTATTTGTTTAGGAATTCAATTAAAACCTTTCGAATTTATAAAATTTGGATCAATTGCTATTCCTTTAATAATTGTTTGTATTATTAGTGTATTGATCGTCATAAAACTTCTCATTCAGAAACTCAAAATATCAAGAGGAATGTCATACTTAATTGCGATTGGTAGCACCGTTTGCGGAACAACAGCTATTATTGCAACAGCACCTGTAATTAACGCAAAGAAAAGTGAGGTGGCGTATGCTGTAGCGAATATGACATTGTTCGGTATTCTGGCAATGTTAATATATCCTTATTTTGCCAACATTTATTTTGATGGAGATCCATTGTTTGTTGGTTTATTTCTTGGAACTGCAATACACGAGACTTCACAAGTAGCAGCAGCTGGCCTTATTTATGATCAACAATTTAACAGTCCTGAAACCCTGAATATAGCAACAGTTACAAAATTAATTAGAAATACATTTCTTGTTATAATGATACCTTTGTTTGCTTATCTATATAATAGGGGTCAAAAACACGATCAAAAATATTCGATTGTTAAAATTTTTCCATATTTTGTATTAGGTTTTATTGCATTTATTATTTTAAGAAATATTGGAGATGCATTTTTCTATAATATAAATGTAGCAGGAAAAGAAATGTGGGTCGACTTTGTTAATACAATAAAAATTTCTTCAAAAATATTTTTAACAATGGCTATGGCTGCAATCGGATTATCTACAGATCTTAAAGACTTAAATAAAATGGGATACAAGCCGTTTATAGTCGGATTTGTATCTCTTTTAACTGTAGGTTTCGTAAGTTTAGTTGCAATTAATTATTTCAGTGGAATAGTTTTAAATTAAGAGGCTTTTAGTTTTGCTTCTCTAGCAGCATTCCACTTTGAAAAATAGTTTCTAATTACAGCAGCTCCTACCCCTAAACCAACTGCTAATATAACTGAAGTAAGTCCGTAAAATATTGGTAAGTCTTTAGAATAATTTAAAATAAATTCTCCAATCTTTCCAAGACTTGTAGATCCATTAATTACTGTCTCAACGATTTTTTCTTCTTTAATAAATGTGTCGTAAGCAATTGCTATTCCAACGAGTAGAAGAAGAATTGCTAAAATTGTCTTAAATTCTGAGCTATCAACTTTTTCTCCAAATTTTTGACCTAGTTGTACTCCTATAATTGATCCCAATATAAGTACAAAAACTAAAACTAAGTCAATTGTTCCATAATTAAATGCATGTAAAACTGTAACAATTGCACTAACAAATATAGTTACAAATAAAGATGTTCCTGGGATTAATTTTGTTGGCATTCCAATAATATAAATCATGGCAGGAACTAAAATAAATGCGCCACCTACTCCCATGATTGCAGCAATAAATCCAACAACTAATCCAATAATAATTGGTGTAAATGCACTTTCATATAATTTTGATTTTTTAAATCGCATTCTTAAGGGAAGACCATGTATCCAATAGTGTGTATGCAATTTTTTCTTTACTACAATTTGTTTTCTTGCCTTATCAATTTCGGATACGCCTTGAATTAACATTAATGTTCCAAGTATTGCTAGAATGTACATATACGCCAGCGATATAACTACATTTATTTTTCCTATATCCTTAAAATAAGAAAAAGTTAAAATTCCAAGCAATGTTCCAATTGTTCCACCAACAACAATCATTAAACCCATTTTGTAATCTAAAGTACCCTTTAAATAATGTGTTGTAGATCCTGAAACAGATGTTCCTAAAATATTACTTGCTTCATTTGGAACTGCATAAGCGGGTGGAATACCTAAAAATATTAAGAACGGTGTCATTAAAAAACCTCCACCCACACCAAATAATCCAGAAAGAATTCCAACTACAAGACTTAATCCGAATATAAAAAGTAAATTTATTTCGACTTGAGCAATTGGAAGAAAATACTCCATGCTTTTTGATATTCCTCTAAAGAAATAAAGTCAACAATTTGCTTATGATTAAGACCCTAAAAATGTGCTTATTACGATCACTGACCAGTAAATGCCTAAGCCAAAAAATACAAATGATTTTGCGTGATTTACGAAATAATTGATTGTGACTGATTTAATTTTTTTTGATTTTTTTATAAATATTTTAGTCACACCCGCCAATTAGCACAAGTTTAATACTTTGCAAGAAATATTTGCTAAAATTAAAAAATTGTTGCTCCAAAGACTTTGACTTCGTCTCCCTCATCTCCTAGGACTAGCCTACCTAAGAAATCTCCAGACACTTCAGTACTCGTCTGTTTATAGACTATAGTGACGTACTTTCCTCTTCTAAGACATCCTATTGCCTTACACCCTTCAGATAATGATGATAAAAGTTTATTGGTTGACCACTGTTTCCCCAGTTCGACTTCGTTTGCTCCGTAAAGCATTTGTGAGGACAAATCCCTCGTAAATCCACCATAATCTTTAATATTTGAAGATTTAACAAGGTTTTGCCAGATAGGATCGGCAATACTTATAATTTCATTATCAGATTTATCGACAATACTCATTAGTAGGGTTGTTTATTAAGATGCTTGTTTCTTCTCTTTATCATCAACTATGTGATAAACTGGCTTTTTCTCCATTTCAAATTTACCTGTTTCAGGGTCTCTTCTAGAAACGGTTAAACAATGCCAGTTTTCATCATCAAGCTTCATATGATCGCCTCTGTAATAATATCCAGGCCAACGTGTTTCCTCTCTAAATAGGGTATGATGAGTAACACATTGAGAGGTTACAGCTCTGTGTTTAAGCTCCCAAGCTCTCATTAATTGGTGATAATCCTCTGCTCCAACATTTTCCAAGTCTTCTTCTAAAATTTCAAGTTGTTCGATACCTTTTTTAAGAAGATTGTCGTTGGTCATATAATTATTTGTCAAACCTCCACAGTATTCATCCATAATCTTTTGGAGTCTCTGTAGACCTTGAATAGGAAGTATATAACTTGGGGAAACAGTTCCACCAGTTATTTCGTTCCTTCCTACAGTATAATTCTCTATTGGTTTAAATATTTCCTTTTTCAGCTTCTCTAATTGTTCATCAGAAACATGAATATCGTCGGCTTTTTTATCCTGAATATATTTAACAGCAGCTTTAGATGCCAATCTTCCCTCCGTAAATGAACCTGACGAAAATTTATGTGCACTTCCACCAACTGCATCTCCAGCACCAAATAATCCATCTATTGTCATCATACGATTATATCCCCAGAAATACTCATCAGGAGCAATATCCTCTGGTCCACTTACCCATGCTCCAGAACATGTTGCGTGAGATCCCATTACATATGGCTCAGAAGTTGTTAACTCTGGATTAGTGTATTTTGGATCAATATTTTGAGATGCCCAAACAACTGCTTGTCCAACTGTCATACCTAAGAAATTTTCCCATCCAACTGTCTCTAAATGAGGATCTTGGAATGCTTCTTTAGTAACCATGTGAATTGGTCCACCACCTGCAGCTGTTTCTTGAATAAATGCGTGATTTCTTAAACATGTTGGGGTTGGATGATGGTCTATATATTCTCCAACAAGTTTCTTAGTTGCATCATACCATTTCTTTTCATAATTCTCGCCATTTGCATTTTGAGTATATGTTTTTAAATGTAAAAAATATGCTCCAACAGGACCATATCCGTCCTTAAATCTACAAAGCACAATCCTATTTTCCATTTGTGTCATTTTAGCGCCTGCTTGAATTGGTAATGCATATGCAGATCCGTTACTCCAAGGCGCATACCAAGTTCTTCCCATACCTTCCCCTACTGCTCTTGGTTTGAAGATATGTGAGGCTCCACCAGCAGATACAACAACAGTTCTAGACTTAAACACGTGGAAATTTCCTGTTCTGACATTAAAACCAACAGCTCCAGCAATTCGGTTTGGATTTTTTTCATCTTTTAAAAGATGAGTAATCATTATTCTATTATAAATCTTATCAGCAGATTTTTTTGCAGCCTCAGCTACAATTGGTTTATAACTTTCACCGTGGATCATTATCTGCCACTTACCTTCTCTTTGATATCTACCAGTCTCTTTATTTTTCATCATCGGAAGACCCCATTCATCAAACATATGAACAGTTGAGTCTACGTGACGAGCCATATCGTAACCTAAGTCTTCTCTTACTAATCCCATTAGATCATTTCTAGCATACCTTACATGGTCTTCTGGCATATTCTCGCCCCACTGCATTCCCATATAGCAGTTAATAGCGTAAAGACCTTGTGCAACTGCACCACTTCTATCGATATTTGCTTTCTCTACGCAGATAATTTTTAGATCTCTTCCCCAGTGTCTTGCTTCAAACGTTGCACCTGTGCCTGCCATACCTCCGCCGACAACAAGAACATCACATTCTTCTATAATTGTTTTGTGTTTAGCCATTAATAGTAAACACCTTGCTTAAATGAATTTTTATCTAAGGTTGGTAGTTCTTTTTCAGTATTTAAACCTTTTGGCTCATTGTATAAAATTTGCGAATTT
Organism: uncultured Pelagibacteraceae bacterium; assembly: GCA_902576045.1. GTDB lineage: Bacteria > Pseudomonadota > Alphaproteobacteria > Pelagibacterales > Pelagibacteraceae > Pelagibacter. The sequence goes on from CACGTU010000019.1 coordinate 20,033, forward strand.
ATTTCTCCTTGGTTTGGAGTATCTGCTTCAGCTAATTTTGGAATAAATTTTCCCCAAGGCTTAGTCGTTATTGGTGATACAAAATTTTTTTCTGTTCCGTTTCTAAATTTAATTCTCCAAGAGATAGTACCTTTTTCCTCTTCTCTTCTAACTCTTACACTATGACCCATAGGCGCAAAGTCTGCATATCCTCTTACATCAATTGCATGATTTGGACATGCCTTCACGCATGAATAGCACTCCCAACAAAAATTTGGTTCAATATTTTTTGCTCTTCTTATAGTCTCGTCTATGTGCATGATATCTGACGGACAAATATCTACACAATGTCCGCAACCATCACATCTAGTCATATATACAAATGTTGACATATCTATTTATTACCTTTCTTGAAAAATTTATCAATCATATTAATAGTGCTTTGGTGCCTCACGTTTTATTCCAAGACCATATTGTTCTGGAGCATCAGCTGGTGGAGGTAAATTATCTCTTGAACCATCAGCTTCTGCTAAATTTTTTTGAATAGCCGCACCAGGCTTATAGAACATATGTGCAAATTTCGACCAATAAACACCACCGAACAAAACTATATTAGCTGCAGCAAACAAAACTAAAAATAAAACACTTAAACCTGATGAACCAGAATATTGAAAGTAAGACCATGCTAAACCAAA
>CACGTU010000020.1 GCA_902576045.1 uncultured Pelagibacteraceae bacterium
TTGTATTCTGTTCCTCTCCTTCTTCATTGCCTGTATCAGATTTTTTTTGTTTTGCACTCTGCCCTGTGTCTTCATCCTCCATATAATTAGTATCTATATCTATAATTTCTCTAACTAAGATTTCATCATTCTGTAATTTTGTGTTCCACTCAAAAAATTGTTGAGCTGTAATTGGGCTCTGTGATAACGCATTAAGCATTACATCTTTTCCAGCTTCAATTCTCTTTGCTATTGCTATTTCGCCCTCTCTAGATAAGAGTTCTACACCTCCCATCTCTCTAAGATACATTCTTATAGGATCATCACTTTTCTCAATTGTTTTTCCCTCTTCTTTAGAGGAAGAGTCTTTCTTTTTTAAAACTTTATAATCTGATTTTTTTTCTACTAAAACGATGCTTTCATTTAAAATATGAATAAAAGCCTGTTCTAAATTTTCATTGGAAAGATTTCTTTTTCCTAAAGATTTATTTAATTCTTCATGAGTAATGAAGCCTCTATGGATCCCTCGACCCATTAGTCTCGCAAATGATTTAGTAATTATTCGTTCCACAATTTAAAGTTAGGAAAACTTATATAATGCAGATTTAGGAAAAATCTATGCGATTTTTTCAGTATTTAGTTGGTTTTTTGCTGTTTTTTCAACTCTTTTAGCTCGTTGAAGGTTGTTTCACTTAGATCCTTTGAAAATTTTGATTCTAGGTCTGCGATCCTTAACTCTAATTCATAATTTTTCAGGTCTCGAATTATTTCATTGAAAATTTCGATTATTTTTTGGTCGTTGTCAAAATTTTTATCAAGAATATGCTTAACAGATGCATACTTATAAATTCTATTTATTAACGTTTCATCAATTTTTAAGTTTGAAATGTCAGAAGACTCAAAGTTATTTGTTTGATTAATTAATTCTTTAAAAATTAAATTATTCTCTTTTGTAAATATTTTTACATCATTAATTAAATAAGAATTTTCTTTAATCAAGTTCGGTTTTTTTAAAATTATATAAAGTAAAGAAAACTCTTTCAACTCAACTGGTTTTAAAGTTTTAGTCTCATTATAATAATTTTGTGTTGACTGAAGAGATTTTGCTTTTTTTACAAAACTTTTTTTGTAAGAATTGTTAATATTGGGTGTCAGTTGACTTACTTTGTCTAAAAAAAATTCTAAAACATATTTTCTTATGAATTCATCTTTTATAGTTGATGAAATTAATCTCAGTTTTTTTTCAAAAATAGCATAAGATGAGGGGTTTCCATCTACCTGTTTAAAATAATGTTCAAAAATAAAATCATGTATCAATAAAGTGTTATTTTTAGAGTAATTTATAAAATTTTCTTTACCATATTTATTGGCATAACTATCTGGATCTTCATTTTCAGGTAGAAAGAGAAATGATATTTTTTTCTCAGGTTGAAGTTCAACTATAGAACTTTCTGCTGCTCTTAAGGCTGCTTTATATCCACTCTCATCTCCATCAAAACAAATAATAATATGATCAAAAAATTGATTAAGAATTAAAATTTGTTTTGTCGTTAAAGCTGTCCCAAGATTTGCTACTGAATTTTCAATTCCTGCTTTGCTTAAGCCAATAACATCCATATATCCCTCGACTAAATAAATAAAATCTTCTTTATTAGAAAGTTTTCTAGCTCTATCTAAATTATATAAATTTGAACCTTTTTTAAAAAAAGGTGTTTCTGGTGAATTGATATATTTTGCGAGATAAGATGAGGATTTGATAGTTCTGCCACCTAATCCAATTGGATCTCCCGATATATTATTTATTGGAAAAATGACCCGATCTTTAAATCTCTCTATAAATTTATTTTTTTTATCGTCAAAATAAAATAATCCAGTTTCTTTTAAAATTTTTTTGTCAAAATTTTTTGAAAATTCTTCAAAAGTATTTTGATTATTTGTGACAAAACCAATTTTAAATTTTTTAACTTCTTCAGCTGTTAAATTTCTGCTTTTTATATAATTCTTTGCTGATTCAGCGTTTGGATTTTTAAAAAGTTCATCGTGATATTTTTCAACATATCTTGAAAAAATACTTTTATATTCTTTCCAATTTTTTTCTCTCTCTTCATCTTGTTTTGAAAAGGTATATGGTTGCATGCCTGCAAAGTTGGCAAGAGTTTTCACGGCTTCACCAAATTTAAGATTTTGAGTTTTCATTATAAAGTCAAATATATTTCCATGCTCGCTGGTACTAAAACAATGATAAAATCCTTTTTCATCATTAACTGTGAAAGATGGGGTTTTTTCATTTTTGAATGGAGAAAGCCCTACATATTCTTTTCCTCTTTTTTTTAAATTAACTGATTTTGAGACTACAGTTGAAACTTTAAGCCTTGTCTTTATTTCATCTAAATATTCTTTTGGATATTTCATTTATTGGAAAGAAGATCTTTAATTAAAGCCCCAGCTTTTGAAAAGTCTATGGTGTCAGAGTGATTTTGTTTTAATTCTCCCATAACTTTTCCCATTTCTTTAATTGAGCTAGCTCCTGTTTTTTCAATAATTTGTTTACAAATGCTAATGGTCTCTTCTTCAGACATTTGTTTAGGTAAATATTCAGATAAAACATTAACTTCATTCTCTTCAATTTCTAAGAGATCATTTCTATTATTTTTTTTATATACCTCTATAGATTCGGATCTTTGCTTGATCATTTTTTTTAAAAGTTTTTTAATATCTTCTTCGTCTGTATCTTTTTTATTTGGTCCTGACCTATTATTTATATCCAGGTCTTTTATACCTGATAAAATTAACCTATAAGTTGATATTTTATTTTTATCTTTAGATTTTAGAGCATTTTTATAATCTGACTCAATTTTTTCTCTTAAGCTCATATATGTAATTTACTCGATAGATGAATTTCTTCAAAAGATAAATTGTTTTTTTACGTAAATACATTAGAGAGGTTGAGGAAAAAGAGGTTTTATAGTATTAACCTTTAACTCAAGAGTTGTAATTGTATCTAAAACGTAAAAAAAATTTATCAATTAAACCTCAATTTACCCCAGCTGTTTTAGTTCTTGAAAATAAGACTATTTTTAAAGGAATAGGCTTAGGATATCAGGGGGAAGTAACTGGGGAGGTTTGTTTTAATACATCATTAACTGGTTACCAAGAGATTATTTCTGATCCATCTTATGCGGGTCAAATTATAAACTTTACTTTTCCACATATCGGTAATGTTGGGACTAATAATGAGGATTTAGAGTCTGAAAAAATTTGGACTAGAGGAGTTATTTTTAACTCAGAAATAAGCAATCCATCAAATTATAGATCTCTGCTTGATTTAAATAATTGGCTAAAAAAAAATAAAATTGTTGGAATTACTGGCTTAGATACCAGAAGTTTGACAAATTATATTAGAGATAAAGGCGCTCCCAAAGGAACAATTTCAAATAATAAAGCAGGTAAATTTAATATAATTAAATTAATAAGAACCTCTATAAAATGGCCTGGTTTGAATGGAATGGATCTTGCAGAAGTTGTTACAACTCAAAAATCTTATACTTGGAAAGGTTTAAAAACATGGAGTAAAAAAAACGGATATTTGAAAAATAAAAAAAAACTTTTTAAAATAATTGCTATTGATTATGGGATAAAAAAAAACATTTTAAGATATTTTTCTAATTATAATTGTGAGGTAAAAGTAATTAATTGTAAAACAACAGCAGACGAAATATTAAAACTAAAGCCCCATGGAATTTTTCTTTCAAATGGTCCTGGGGATCCTGCGGCAACAGGAAAATATGCAATTCCAGTTATTAAAAAATTAATTCAATCAAATATTCCAATATTTGGTATTTGTTTAGGTCATCAAATACTAGCATTATCTTTAAATGGTAAGACAAAAAAAATGAAACTGGGTCATAGAGGAGCAAATCATCCCGTTAAAAATCAAATTTCACAAAAAGTGGAGATAACAAGTCAAAACCATGGCTTTGAAGTTGTTAGAGAAAGTTTAAATAAAAATATAATTGTTACTCACACATCCTTATTTGATAATAGTATAGAGGGTATAAAATTAAAAAATAAACCAGTTTTTTCTGTTCAATATCATCCAGAATCTAATCCTGGGCCACAAGATAGTCATTACCTTTTTAGTGATTTTATTAAAGAAGTAAAAAAATATGCCAAAAAGAAAAGACATTAAAAAAATTTTAGTTATAGGAGCTGGTCCAATTATAATAGGTCAAGCCTGCGAATTTGATTACTCAGGCACACAAGCATGTAAAGCTCTCAAAGATGAAGGTTTTAAAGTAGTTTTAATAAATTCAAATCCAGCCACAATAATGACTGATCCAGGAGTGGCTGACAAAACTTATATTGAGCCAATTTCTATAGAAATACTAGAAAAAGTTATTAAGAAAGAAAAGCCCCAAGCAATATTACCAACCATGGGTGGTCAGACTGCCCTTAACCTTGCGATTAAAGCAGAAAAGAGTGGTCTATTAAAAAAATATAAGATTGAACTTATAGGTGCAAACTCAAAGGCAATTGAAAATGCAGAGGATAGAAAGAAGTTCAGAAAGAATATGTCTGACATAGGTATCGATTTACCTAAATCCGAAGTTTTAAATAATTTTGGTAATGCAAAAAAGTGTTTATCTAAAATTGGTCTCCCAGCAATAATAAGACCATCATTCACACTAGGAGGTTTAGGTGGGGGTATAGCAAGAACTAAAAAAGATTTTTTCAAAATTGTAAAAGAAGGAATGCACGAATCTCCACAGAACCAAGTTCTAGTTGAAGAGTGTTTAGATGGTTGGAAAGAATTTGAGATGGAGGTGGTTAGAGACAAAAATGATAACTGCATAATCATTTGCTCTATTGAAAATGTTGATCCAATGGGAATTCATACAGGTGACTCTGTTACAATCGCACCAGCATTGACACTTACTGACAAAGAATATCAAGTAATGAGAAATGCCTCTATAGCATGTTTGAGAAAAATTGGTGTTGAAACTGGCGGATCGAACGTTCAGTTTGCGATCAATCCTAAAGATGGAAGAATGGTTATCATTGAAATGAATCCAAGAGTCTCAAGGTCATCTGCTCTTGCCTCAAAAGCTACTGGGTTCCCTATTGCAAAAGTAGCTGCAAAATTGGCTGTTGGATATACGTTAGATGAACTTCAAAATGAGATAACAAAAGTAACACCAGCTTCTTTTGAGCCAACAATTGATTATGTGGTGACAAAAATACCAAGATTTACATTTGAAAAATTTGCAGACACTAAAGTAATATTAGGCACCTCAATGAGATCGGTGGGTGAAGCAATGGCGATTGGAAGAAATTTTAAAGAGTCCTTTCAAAAAGCTTTGGTTTCTCTTGAAACGGGCTTATCTGGTCTAGATGATATATTTGGGTATTCAAAAAGTGAGATTTTAAAACAATTAAAAATTAATATTCCAAACAAATTGCTTTTAATAGCAGACGCATTTAGAAAGAAAATATCTTTAGATAAAATTTACAAACTATCAAAGGTTGATCCTTGGTTCCTAAATCAAATTAAAGAAATTATAGATGAAGAAAAAAATATAATAAAAAAGGGTATCCCAAAATCTTACGATGAGTTTAATAGAATAAAATCAATTGGTTTTTCTGACAAAAAATTATCAAACCTTACAAAAATAAAAGAAAATATAATCAGATCTAAAAGAACAGCTTTAAAAGTATTTCCAGTTTATAAAAAAGTAGATACTTGCGCAGCTGAATTTAAATCTTTTACACCATATATGTACTCTACATATCAAAGAAATTTTTCGATTAATACAGAATGTGAATCTGATCCATCGAGTAAAAAGAAAATTATAATTTTAGGTGGTGGTCCTAATAGAATAGGACAAGGAATTGAATTTGACTATTGTTGCTGTCAGGCAAGTTTTTCTCTTAAAGAAGCTGGATTCGAAACAATAATGGTAAATTGTAATCCAGAGACAGTATCTACAGATTATGATACGAGTGATAGATTATATTTTGAACCATTAGTTGAGGAGTATGTACAAAATATAATTTTAAAAGAGAAATCAAAAGGTTCTTTGCTGGGAGTAATTGCTCAATTTGGTGGGCAAACCCCAATAAAACTTGCTAAATTTTTGCACGATAACAAATTACCTATTTTAGGAACACAATATTCTTCGATTGATCTTGCAGAAGATAGAGACAGATTTAGAGATTTGCTAATAAAACTTAAACTAAAACAAGCTGAAAGCGGAATTGCATACAACTTTAATCAAGCAATTAAATTGTCAGAAAAAATTGGACTGCCAGTAGTAGTAAGACCTTCATATGTTTTGGGAGGTAGAGCTATGGAAATTATTCATGATAAGAGCCAATTAACAAAGTTTATAAATGAGGCATTTAAAGCTTCAGAGCAAAATCCAATATTAATCGATAAATTTATCGATAATGCAATGGAAGTTGATGTAGATGCAATTTCAGACGGCAAAGATGTTTATGTAGCTGGTATTATGCAACATATTGAGGAAGCAGGTATACATTCGGGGGACTCTGCGTGTTGTCTACCGCCTGTTTCAATTAAAGAAAATATTTTAAAAGAAATAAAAATTCAAACTAAAAAGCTAGCATTGGCCTTGAAAGTAAAGGGTTTATTAAATATTCAATTCGCAATCAAAAAGGATGAGATTTTTGTTATTGAGGTAAATCCTAGAGCCAGCAGAACGGTACCGTTTGTATCTAAAGCAAACGGAATTCCTTTAGCAAAAATTGCTTCAAGAGTTATGGCTGGAGAGAAACTTTCTAAATATAAATTAAAATATAAAACAAATAAAAGATTTGCAGTTAAAGAGGCAGTTTTTCCATTCAATAAATTTCCTGATAGTGATCTTTTACTTGGACCTGAAATGAAATCGACTGGTGAAGTAATGGGGTTTGATGATGATTTTGGTATTGCAATTGCAAAAAGTCAAATTGCTGCATCTAACTCTTTGCCAATCAAAGGTTTGGCTTTTTTATCAGTAAAAGATTCGCACAAACAGGAAGTAGTTGGTTTAGCTCAAAGATTAACAAGACTTGGATTCACGCTTTCTGCAACAAAAGGAACTGCAAAAGTTCTGGAGCAAAATGGAATGAAGTGTAAAAAAATAAACAAAGTTAGCAGTGGCAAACCTCATATAGTTGACATTTTAAATTCAAATAAAATATCGTTAGTCATTAATACCGGTGGTGGAAATAGTGAACATAGAATTAGTGATGCAAGAGCATTAAGAAGAGGGACTTTAGCAAACAAAATTCCTTACTGTACAAATATGTCAACAGCTTATGCTTTTATTGAGGCGATTAGGTCACTTAAAACTAAGAAATTAACTGTTAAATCTCTTCAAGATGCCAAAGAGTAAAAAAAAAAAAATCAAAGATGAACAATTAAGTGTGCCGAAAATGTTTGCAAAAAAATATATATATTATTATTACGCTTTTTTTTGGTTTTTATTAATAATGGTACTTTTATTAAAGTGAACAAAAGAATAATTTTTTTTGGAGCAATTATATTACTGATAGAGTTATCAGGTCACGGTATTTTTGCTTCGTTATATAGATTATTGATGTCAGCAAACTAAAAGACTTTCCAATCTGTCTCGAAACTTACATAATTAACTTGTAAACACCTTCTCTCTTTTACTATCTCTTTCTTTTCCATTCCATGCCAAGTATTTGGTCCACTTGAAAAAAAATATCCATAATTATCTTTGTATGGAAGTGTTTTTATTTTGTTTAATTTTTCATCATAAAAATCTGTGCCCAAATCTTCACTTTCATTAAATTTGTTCACAAATAATAAGCATGACATTTGTTTTTCTTTAATATCGCAATGTGGCTTGAGCCAAAAACCTTTTCTATCACAAATCACTTCCACTCTAACGTAAGAATTGGATAAATCTTTTTTTATCAAATCTGAAATTTTTTTATGTGTATCCTTTGATCTAAGCTCTTTTATCAACTTTGTTAAAAATGGAAATTGTTGTGAATTTTCTTTTGTTACAAAACATCTGAATTTGAGTGCCTTACCTCCATTTGAAATTCCTTCTCTAAATATTCCTTCCCCGCCATCGATGGCTCTTGTGCCATCATAATTCAAACTGTGTTTTGTGGGGTCATCTATATCAGCTGTAATTATCTCATTAATTTGTTCATCTGTTAAAGGTTTATCTAATTCCCAATGTTGAAATGGATCATCAAACTTTTTTGAATTATTTATTACAGAATTTAAAAATGACATTAAATATTTAAACTTTCTTTTATTATTTTAGCAACTCTATTTGTTTCATCTAATATTTCATAACTCCAATTTTCATGATTATCATCTAAATTTTTAATAATGTTTAAATCTTTAAATAATTTTCTAAATTTTTGAAATCTTTTATCTTTTCTTTTTGGTAAAATATTGGCCACATATATTGGTTTGCCAGTAAGAGCTGCCTCGGAAATCATTGAGCTAGAATCGCATGTAACAACAATAAATTCAGATAATGCTAAGGCTGACAAATATGCTTTTTTATCTAGTTGTTCTATTACAGTATGATTTTCACCAAAAAATTCTTTAGCAAACTGTATTGTGTTTTTTGGTGTTCTCATAGAGGGTATTACCACTAATTGGAAGTCCTCCTTTTGAATCAAATTAGTCAACTTATTAAATATTTTTTCAATATTTTCTTTTGAATATTCATAATATTTTGTAGGACCGCCTAAAATTAATGAAAAGATTTTTCTTTTGTCTGTTTTGATTAATGATTTAAGATATTCAGAATTAGATACAATTTCGGATTTATTTAAATAATGTATTGCTCCTTTTGTAGAGATGACGTTTGAACCACTAATTTCATCATGCTCAGGTGCAATAATAAAATCAAATAATTTAAAGTTTATTTTAGGGTTCTGGATGTGAATGTTATAAATTTTTTTTCTTGAGTTTTGCTTCAAATAAATTGAGGGAATTACACTTTTTCTTCCACAGGAAATAATTAAATCAAAGTCAGGTATTTCAAATTCTTTAAAAGAAATATTTGATTTTGGAGTAAGACTTGGTGGAATAAATTTCCAAAAACTTTTGAGTTCAACTTTTCGGTGAGTAAAATTAATATTTAGGGCTTTGGCCAAACCTTCAACCTGGCTTATCATTCCATGCATACCTTCTGTCAACAATAAACCTTTTAATTTCGACATTTATTATTATATAGCTTTCATATGAGTGAAAATCCAACTAAACACACAAAAGTGTTAATAATTGGATCTGGCCCTGCCGGATATACTGCAGCAGTTTATGCTGCAAGAGCAATGCTTAACCCAATATTAGTTCATGGAATTCAGCCAGGTGGACAATTAACAACTACAACTGATGTTGAAAATTATCCAGGTTTTAAAGATGTAATTCAAGGCCCTTGGTTGATGGACCAAATGCGTGGACAAGCTGAAGCTGTTGGAACAGAAATGATACAAGATCATATAAAATCTGTTGATCTCAAAAAAACACCATTTGCAGCAGTTGGTGATAGTGGACAAACTTATACTGCTGACTCTATAATTATATCAACAGGCGCTCAAGCAAGATGGTTACAATTAGACTCAGAACAAAATTTCAGAGGTTTTGGTGTTTCAGCTTGTGCGACATGTGATGGATTTTTTTTCAAAGATAAAACAGTGGCAGTTGTTGGTGGGGGCAATGCAGCAGTGGAAGAAGCAATGTTCTTAACGAAATTTGCATCTAAGGTTCAATTAATTCATAGACGAGACTCTTTAAGAGCAGAAAAAATGCTTCAGAAAAAATTAATGGAAAACAAAAAAATTGAAATTATTTGGGACTCTGTTGTTGAAGAAGTTGTAGGTGAAAAAGAACCAAAAAATGTAACTGGTCTTAAAATAAAAAATGTAAAATCGAATGAAATTAGAGAATTAAAGATTGATGGGCTATTTATTGCAATTGGTCACGATCCTGCGACTGAATTATTTAAAGATCAATTAGAAATGGACAACGAAGGTTATTTAATAACTAAAGCAGACTCAACTTCAACAAATGTTCCAGGTGTTTATGCGGCTGGAGATGTAAAGGATAAAACATTTAGACAGGCAGTTACTGCTGCAGGAATGGGATGTATGGCAGCTTTAGAGGCTGAGAAATTTTTATCTCATTAAAAATTACAAATTTTCTGATAAAAATTTAAGTAGCATAAATGATTAATAAAGTATTATTAACTGGTATCAGTGGATGGATTGCAAAACACACTGCTATAGAATTATTGAATGCAGGATACGAAGTTTTAGGAACCATAAGAAATAAGAATTTAGTTGATCAAACTAAACAAACTATAGGCAAATATGCATCAACTGAAAAATTATCATTTGTTGAATTAGACCTTTTAAAAGATGATGGGTGGAATGAAGCAGCTAAAGGTTGTCGTTATATTTTTCATGTTGCCTCTCCTTTTCCAATAAAGGTGTCGAGTAATAGAGAAAACTTGTTACCTGTTGCTGTAGATGGAACTTTGAGGGTCTTAAATGCAGGATTAAATGCTGGTGTAGAACAAATAATTAAAACCTCCTCAATCGTTGCAATGTTTAGAAAACCCAATAGAACCAACCCTTACACATTTGGAGAAAATGATTGGTCCGATGAAAATTGGATTGAAGGTGTAAGTGACTATTTTTTATCAAAAACAAAAGCTGAAAAAGCAGCTTGGAGATTGATGGAGAGCAAAGGGTTAAAAAATAAATTAACTACAATTAATCCTGGAGGAGTGTTTGGTGACGCATTAGATAAAAAAGGTGGTACCTCAATTGAATACATAAGACAATTTATGAAAGGAAAATTTCCAGGTGCACCAAAATTTGCAGTATTAATATCTGATGTTAAAGATATAGCAAAAGCACATGTCGCATGTATAGGAAATAACAAAGTTGGGGGAAGAAGATTGATAGTTGGAAAAGATGTAAAGAGGTTAGTTGAATTATCTCAATTAATTGCTGAGGCAATGCCTGAGTACAAAAAAAAACTTCCCACAAAAGAATTGCCAAATTTAATGGTTAAATTAATTAGCTACATAGACTCTAGTGCTAAAACAATGATACCCGATCTTGGAATAATGATGCAGACAGATACATCTTATGCAGAAGAAATATTAGGCTTTAAATTCAAACCAGCTAAAGGGTGCATATCTGAAAATGCTAGATCAGTTGTAAGGTTAGGATTAGTATAATTTAAACTAGACTGTCACAAAATTCTTTCAGCCTTTGCATTGCTTTTTCTAAATTGCTCATTGATGTAGCATAAGAAATTCTAAAAAAACCATCTAAACCAAATGCCGATCCTTGAACAACTGCTACATTATTATTTTCCAACAAAGACTGCACAAAATCAGTATCATTTTCTAATTTTTTTCCTAATTTATCTTTTTTTCCTAAAAGAGCCTTGCAATTTGGGAAAACATAAAATGCTCCATCAGGTTTAATGCAGCTAATTCCATTAATTTCGTTTAATGAATTAACTACAAAATCTCTTCTTTCTTGAAAAGCCTTAGATCTAATTGATATAAAATCTTGATTACCATTCAAAGCTTCTACTGCCGCGGCTTGACTTATAGAAGATGGATTTGTTGTAGATTGTGATTGAATCTTTGCAATAGCTTTTATCAATTCTTTTGAACCTCCAGCATATCCAATTCTCCACCCTGTCATCGCATAAGATTTACTTACACCATTCATTGTAACAACTTTGTTTTTTAATTCGGGTATCTGTGCCATTGTAAAAAATTTGAAATCTTCATAAACTACATGTTCATAGATATCGTCACTTAAAATATTTACGTGAGGATTTCTTTTTAAAACCATTGCTAAATTTTTTATCTCTTGTTCTGAATAGCAAGCGCCTGTTGGATTTGAAGGTGAATTTAAAATTAACCACTTAGTGTTGTTGGTTATTGCGCTTTCTAAATCTTTAGCTGTAAGTTTAAATCCTTGATCCTCTGAGCATTCAATTACAACAGGATTTGCTCCAGCCAATAATACTATATCGGGATAGGACACCCAATAGGGCGCTGGAATTATAACCTCATCATCTTTATTTAATGTTGCCATCATTAGATTATAGATTACATGCTTACCACCAGCACCTACTGTAATTTCATCAGTATTGTAGTTTATATTATTTTCTCTCTTAAACTTTTCTGAAATAGCTTTTTTTAATGCTGGTGTTCCATCAACAGCAGTATATTTTGTGTCACCATCTTTTATTGCTTTAATAGCAGCATCCTTTACGTTATCTGGAGTATCAAAATCGGGTTCTCCCGCTCCAAGAGCAATTACATCTTTGCCAGCTGCTTTCAATTCTCTAGCTTTTTGAGTTACTGCAAGCGTGGGTGATGGTTTAATTCTTTTAAGACTGTCTGATATAATGCTCATTGAAATATTATATTATTTTAATACGCTGTTTAATATATGCAAAATACTTATCAAGATTTAATTACAGATATTCAGAGCAAAAATCCTGAAATAAGTGGAAAACTTGAAGGTGGAAAAAAATTCAAAATTAAGTCTGAATTTAAACCTGCAGGAGATCAGCCTGAGGCGATTAAAAAGTTAGTTAAAGGTGCAAAAAAAAACGAATTTAACCAGGTATTGCTTGGTGTTACTGGCTCAGGAAAAACTTTTACTATGGCAAAAGTTATCGAGGAAACCAATAGGCCTGCATTAATCCTCGCACCAAACAAAACATTAGCAGCTCAACTTTATGGAGAGATGAAAACTTTTTTTCCTGATAATGCCGTTGAATATTTTGTTTCATATTATGATTACTACACACCAGAAGCCTATGTTCCAAGATCAGACACATACATTGAAAAAGAAGCATCCATTAATGAACAAATAGACAGAATGAGGCACTCTGCAACTAGATCATTGTTGGAAAGAGACGATGTTTTAATTGTTGCAAGTGTGTCATGTATTTATGGACTTGGTTCTGTTGAGGCATATAGCAAAATGACTTTAACACTTCAAAAAAATTATGAATACAATAGAGAGCAAATCATAAAATCTTTAGTTGCTTTACAATATAAAAGAAATGATCAAAATTTCTTTAGAGGAACATTTAGAGCTAGAGGTGAGAATTTAGAGATTTTTCCCTCACATTTAGAGGATAGAGCTTGGAGATTAAGTTTATATGGAGATAAACTAGAACAAATAGAAGAATTTGATCCTTTAACTGGAGATACTGTAAGAGAACTAAATCTAGTAAAAGTTTATGCAAACAGTCATTACATAACCCCCAAACCAACTATAGAACAAGCGATTATAAATATCAGGAAAGAATTAGAAGTTACTTTAAAAAAACACAAAGCAGAAAATAAATTGCTTGAGGCACAAAGGTTGGAAGAAAGAACAAAATTTGATCTTGAAATGATTGAGGCTACCGGATCTTGCGCAGGAATTGAAAACTACTCAAGATTTTTATCTGGAAGAAGGCCTGGGGAACCCCCACCAACACTTTTTGAGTATTTTCCAGATAACACTTTAGTTTTTGTTGACGAGTCTCATGTTACTGTTCCTCAACTAAATGGGATGTTTAAGGGGGATAGATCAAGGAAAAGCACTTTGGCTGAATATGGTTTTAGACTTCCATCATGCATGGATAATAGACCACTTAAATTTGAAGAATGGGATTTAATGAGAACCCAAACAGTATTTGTATCTGCAACTCCAGGACCATGGGAACTAGAGCAAACTAAAGGTCAATTCATAGATCAAGTGATAAGACCCACGGGATTAATAGATCCTGAAGTAGAAATAAGGCCTGCTAAAAATCAAGTCGATGACTTAATGCATGAATGCAAAAAAGTTATTGAAAATAATTTTAGAGTTTTGGTTACAACTCTTACAAAAAAAATGGCAGAGGATCTAACAGAATATTTGCACGAAAATGGAGTAAAAGTGAGATATCTGCATTCCGATATAGACACACTGGAAAGAATAGAAATTATGCGAGATCTTAGAATGGGTGTATTTGATGTTTTGGTCGGTATAAATTTATTGAGAGAAGGTTTAGATATTCCTGAATGTGCATTAGTAGGTATTTTAGATGCTGACAAGGAAGGTTTTTTAAGATCAGAGACCTCTCTAATTCAAACTATAGGAAGAGCGGCAAGGAATGTCGAAGGTAAAGTAATTTTATATGCAGATAAGGAAACAAAAAGTATTAAAAAAGCAATCAAAGAAACAGAAAGAAGAAGGCAAATTCAAATTGATTATAATAAGAAAAATAAAATTGATGCGAAATCAGTTAAAAAAGAAATCAGTGATATTTTAGAAAGTGTCTATGAAAAAGATTACGTAAAAATAAGTGAAGGATCAAATATTGGGGGAAATCTTAAAAAACATCTTAAAGCTTTAGATAAAAAAATGAAGGATGCAGCATCGAATTTAGAATTTGAGGAAGCGGCTAAAATTAGGGATGAAATAAGAAAACTTGAGAGCACTGAACTTGAAATAACTTTAAATCCTAAGATTAGACAGTACGATGTTAAAAATAAGCTATATCCAAAAGGTAGATCAACTATGGGAATGCCAGGTACAAAAGTTACTAAAAAAAGAGATAAAAAATGGAAGCACGTAAGATCATAATCACTGGTGGAGCCACAAGAATTGGGGCAGCCATTGCAAAAAAGTTATCAGGTAAAAATATAGAAATTTTAATTCATTATAACAAATCAAAATCTAAAGCTGAAAGTTTAAAAAAAGAGTTAGAGAAAAATGGTGCAAAAGTTTTTTTAGTCAGAGGTGATCTAAGTAAAGAAAAAGATGTGAATAGAATAATAAAATTTGCTAAATCTAAATTAAAATTCTTTGATTGCTTGATTAATAATGCTTCACTATTCGAAAATGATAAAATTGAAAATTTTACTACTGATAGTTGGGGAAAACATCTAAGAACTAACTTAAGAACGCCCGCACTTTTGTCAAAAGCGTTTGCAAGAACTACAAAAGGCAAAAATAACAATATAATTAATATTATTGATCAAAGAGTTTTTAAGCTAACTCCATTTTTTTTCTCCTATACTATAAGTAAGACAGGACTTTATACTCTTACCAAAACAAGTGCTATGAGTCTTGCACCAAATATTAGAGTAAATGGTATTGCACCTGGCCCAACTTTAAAAAATAAAAGACAATCTGAAAAACATTTTAAAAAGCAATACATGGCGACACCTCTTAAAAGGAAAGTAGATGTTGAACAAATATGTAATGCAGTTGACTTTTTTATAAAAAATAGATCTATTACAGGACAAGTTATTTCTATTGATAGTGGTCAAAGTTTAAACTGGCAAACACCTGACATAATGGGTGGAAAGGAATAAAAAAATTTAAATTAATGAAAAAAAATAATTTAAAGATCATTAAGATAAATAAAACTAAAAGCTTATTTAATTACGAAAAAAAAGTTTTAATTAAGGAATTAGTACTTGGATTAAAACTTGGATATTTTGATTTTGAAAAAGAAAAACCCCAAAAAGTAAAATTTAATTTAGAGGTAAATTATCAAGATAAACAACCCTCGAACGACAAGGATATTAAATCTATAGTTAATTATGCCAAGATAGTCAGATTAATAAAAAAATTAGTAAAAAATAAACATTACAATTTTCTGGAAACATTGGCAGAGGATGTTTTTGACGAACTATTCAAAGATAAGAGAATAGATAAAATCGCTCTTCAAATTGAAAAATTAGAAATAATGAAGGATTGCAGCTCAGTTGGGATCCAAATTTCTAAAAAAAGAAGCCATGATCAGCTCTGATATAGGCAAAGAAGTTATTAAAAAAGAATTACCCTTAGTTCCTAAGCTGCCAGGTGTTTATAGAATGTTAAATTCAAAAGGTGACATTCTTTATGTTGGTAAAGCAAAAAACCTTCCCAACAGATTGAAAAGTTATGTTTCAGAAAAAAATCATATTATTAGAACAGAGAGGATGCTCTCTCAAACAAAAAGGCTAGAAATCACAACTACTTCAAATGAGAGTGAGGCTTTACTTTTAGAGGCAAATTTAATTAAAAAATTCAAACCAAAATTTAATATTTTATTAAGAGATGATAAATCGTTTCCTTTTATTTTTATAGGTAACAGGGATAAATGGCCACAAATTAAAAGACACCGAGGAAAAAAAAGTAAAGATGGATTTTACTTTGGACCATTTGCATCTGCTGGATCTGCAAATTGGACTATAAAAATGATTCAAAAAATATTTCATCTAAGAATTTGTGACGATACTGTTTTTAAAAAAAGAGAGAGACCTTGCATACTTTATCAAATTAAAAGATGCTCTGGCCCTTGTGTTGGTTATGTTGGAGAAAGTGATTATAAGCAGACCGTAGACAATGCAATTGAGTTCGTATCAGGTAAATCTAGAAAAATACAAAAAAGTTTGTCTAATCAAATGGAAAGAGCTAGTGAGGACCTAGATTTTGAGAAAGCAGCAATATTAAGGGATCGAATTAAATCATTAAATTTAATCCAATCATCGCAAAGAATTAATGAAGCAAATTTAGTCGAAGCGGATGTAATCGCTGGATACAAAGAATCTGGAAAAACCTGTATTCAAGTTTTTTTCTATAGATCAAAACAAAATTGGGGTAATCAAGCATTTTTTCCAAAGCATGATCCAGACGAAAATTTAAATGATATAATAAATTCTTTTATTTCTCAATTTTATGAAAATAAAAGTGTGCCATCATCAATAATTTTATCAAATGAAATTAAAGAAAAAGAACTCATTGAAAAAACACTTACTCAAAAAGAGGGTAAGCAAATTACAATTACTGTTGCAAAAAAAGGTACAAAATTAAAAGTAATAAATCAGGCAATAAGTAACGCAAAAGAAAGTTTGAATAGAAAACTCTATGAAAGTCAAAACAATAGAGATCTTTTTGATGCAATATCTAAAAAATTCAATCTTGAAACTAATATAAATTTAGTGGAGGTATATGATAACAGTCACAGTCAAGGGACAAATAGTGTTGGTGCTTTGATTACATACGGTGATGAAGGTTTTATTAAAAAAAGATACAGAAAATTTAATATAAAGATTCAAAAAAATGCTCAGGATGATTATGGAATGATGAAAGAAGTTCTTAACAGAAGATTTAAAAGAGCTGTTCAAGAAAAAGATAATTACCTTACTTTTCCTGATTTAGTTTTAATTGATGGGGGTAAAGGTCAATATTCCGTGGCAAGAGAAGCCATGAATGAACTAGGTCTACATGAAATTCCAATTGTAGCTATTGCTAAAGGCAAACAGAGAAATAGTGGAAATGAAACCTTTTTTCATAATGGAAAAGAATTTAAATTTGAAAAAAATGATCCAACTCTATTTTTTCTTCAAAGAATAAGGGATGAAAGTCACAGATTTGCCATTAGTGCTCACAGAGCAAAAAGGAAGAAAGGAATAAGCAAATCTTTACTTGATCAAATAGAGGGGATTGGTGCTGTGAGAAAAAGGTCACTATTAAATCATTTTGGATCTGCAAGAGCTGTTGAATCCGCTAGTTTAGATGAAATAAAATCAGTTGAAGGAGTTGAGGAAAAGGTAGCAAAAAAAATATATAACTTCTTTCACGAATGAGATTTAAATTTCCTAATTATCTAACAATTGGAAGAATAATAATTGTTCCTATATTTGTTTTTACTTTTTATTTGCCTGGATTTTATGGAGATATTTTGCCATTTGCACTTTTTGTAATTGCTTCATTCACAGATTTTTTAGATGGTTTATTAGCAAGAATGTATAAGGAAGAATCTAAGCTTGGAGAACTTCTTGATCCTATTGCAGAT
>CACGTU010000021.1 GCA_902576045.1 uncultured Pelagibacteraceae bacterium
GATATTTTAGAGAATATTAAATCACTTCAATTATCACCGTCAGTTTTAGAAGAACTAGTTCAAAAACATTATTCAGAAAATAAAAAAATCATTTCTCTTGAAGGAAATCTTTTGAGACTTGCAATTGATGCTAAAATTAGCAGGGATGAATTTATTAAATTTTATATTGGGAATGAGATAAACCCAAATCTTAAAAGTTTTTTAGATACAAACGAAGTATGGAAAAAATTTTTTCAAAAAAATAAAGATGAATTTAAAAATATTAGAGAGAGGCTTATTGAAATAAGCAATAAGCTTGGAATTTCTGTTACAGATTTTAAAAAATTAGTCAGTAGAGTACAGAAGGGAGAAAAAGAATCTAGAATTGCTAAAAAAGAAATGGTTGAGGCAAACCTTAGGTTGGTTATTTCAATTGCAAAGAAATATACCAATAGAGGTTTGCAGTTTTTAGATCTTATTCAAGAGGGAAATATAGGCTTAATGAAAGCAGTCGATAAATTTGAATATAGAAGAGGTTATAAGTTTTCAACCTATGCAACTTGGTGGATAAGACAAGCAATAACAAGATCAATTGCAGATCAAGCAAGAACAATCAGAATTCCAGTTCATATGATTGAGACAATTAACAAAATAGTAAGGACACAAAGATTGATTCTAAGTGAATTTGGAAGAGAAGCTACACCTGAGGAGTTGGCTAAAAAGTTGAGAATGCCATTAGAAAAAGTAAGAAAAGTCCTAAAAATCTCTAAAGAGCCAGTATCATTAGAAAAACCAGTTGGGGACGAAGAGGATAGTAGTTTAGGGGATTTCATTGAAGATACAAAAGCTCTAGCTCCATTAGAACAAGCGATAAAATCTAACTTAAGTGAAGCAACTACAAAAATTTTATCAACTTTAACACCAAGAGAGGAGAGAGTTTTAAGAATGAGGTTTGGTGTTGGAATGAATACTGATCATACTTTGGAAGAGGTAGGATTACAGTTTTCGGTTACAAGAGAAAGAATTAGACAGATTGAGGCAAAAGCACTAAGAAAGTTGAAACACCCAAGTAGATCTAAACAATTAAAAAGTTTTTTAGAAAGCTAATTGGGCCGTTAGCTCAATAGTAGAGTACTGCATTGACATTGCAGGGGTAGTTGGAGCGTAACCAACACGGCCCACCATTTACTATTTATCTTCAATTGATAACTTAAAAAAAATGGTATAATTAGTTTCTTCAATTTAAGGGCCTGTAGCTCAGTTGGTTAGAGCAGTACACTCATAATGTATTGGTCCCAGGTTCGAGTCCTGGCGGGCCCACCATTTAAATTTTAAATACAACTGAGAGTTTTAAATTACTTTCTTTAATAACTTTTTTAAATTTATTATTCTTTACGTTAATTATGAATATAAAAATAAAAGTTCTTCCTAAATATGCTTATCTAATATCTTCTGCTATCGCTTTTATTTTTTTTTGTTTCTTCGCCTATAAAGCTTTTGTTGCTTATTTAATTCACAAAGAATTTTATGGTGATGGGATGGATGTGTTAGTTTCTCTTAGAGCGGCACTTGCTGGAATAATGTTTTTATTAATTGTAATTTTTTTTCAGTTTATAAAAATAAAAGATCTTCAAAGTCAGCGTACAATATTGAGAGGAATATTTATTGGTTGGTCAAGTTTATTTATTGTATTAATAATTTTGAATTTGCACTTAATTCACTTTATTATTTTTAGTGGAATAGCCGCTTTAATAAACTTAATATCGTTGTTTAGCCTTGTAGATTTAATTAAAGAAGAGAGAAATACACTAACTAATAAAGAAATATATCTTTTGCAAAAGCTTGCAAATAAAAAATAATTATTTGATTATAAATTCCTCTAAAACCTTAAATAAAGAATTAATATCTCCGTTATTATTTTGTATTACTGAATTAAATTCTTCCTTTTGAGTTCTTGCTAAACTTAGTCCTTCCACCATTAAATCCCTGATTAAGGGTTTTTCTGGATTTTTTGTGTAAATTCTCCAATCAATTTTTACTTCTGGTCTACCTTTGTTTGCCTCAAGTATACTATTTACTATTGTATATTTATCACTTACTTTTTTTTCTGAGACTACATTAATTTTTGGATCAGTATAATCTACCAATCGACTAGAAAAACTCTTTAGAAAATAGCTTTTAAATAATTTTTGATATTTTGACTTATCTTCCTCAGAAATTGACTTTCTATATTTGCCAAGTGTGTACATACCTATTCCATTAATATCTACACTTCTTTCGGCAATATCATTTAGTTTTATAATTTTAGACTCAACTGGATCATCGCTAGATAATATCATTGAAGCTTGATCAACAATTTCCTTAATTAAATCGCTCGGATTTTTGGCATATGTGGGCTTTGACATAATCAAAGAAATTAAGACTATAAATATTATTCTAAGAGAACTCATTTGATTTTACTGGGCGTCAACTTCTTCCCAATCATCATCACTCAATGTTTCAGTAATTCCATCAAGATTTTGTATTTTTTTTCGTCTATCTTGTAAGTATAAACTTCTTACAGAGGAATAAAGATCTAATGAGGTTCTCTCTAAACTATCAAAAGACTCTAAATTTTTGGCTCTAAAATCAACACCACTCATAACTCTACTTAAATAATAATCTGCATCATTAAAATATTGAGTATCATTAGCCATTGTAACGTTATACCACGCATCACCTCCCATTATGTTAGCAACAGAACCTAAAGAGTCTCTTACAGTTGTAGGACCCAATACCGGCAAAACAAAATAACATCCTTCACCTACACCCCATGTGCCAAGAGTTTGACCATAATCTTCTTTTTCTCTTTTTTCTAAACCGTAATAAGATGCAACATCAAACAAACCACCAATTCCTAATGTCGTATTAATAACAAACCTTAATGTATTAACTCCTGCATCTTTAATTTGACCTTGCAAAATATTATTTGGAATTGTTACTACATTTCCTAAATTGCCTAGAGCATTGCTTGCCCCTGATCTTACAGGTTGAGGAAGCTTTCTATAACCAGTTGCTAATGGTTTAAAAATTACTTTATCTAATCCTTGGTTGAATGCAAAAATACCTCTATTAACTTTTTCGAAACAATCATTAATTTCTCCAGAACTAGATTTAGTTTCTATTTCAAGACTTCCATCAGAGCCAGCATTAGCAATCGAAAACAACATATTGCTGACAAAAATTAATGTAATGATATTTAAGTACTTTTTCATAGAACAATTTATATTATAACTTTAAATAATATAAACATTAAATTGTTTAAATTTATGCCAAATATTGTTGAAAAAATGACTTTAAACTACTCTCCAAATTTTGATTTAAAGAAAAGAAAAAAATCGAAAATTAAATATTTGATATTTCATTATACAGGAATGAAGAGTGACAAATCTGCAATTGAAAGACTAACTGACATAAACTCGAAAGTGAGCTGTCATTATTACATTGATCAAAAAGGTCAAATTATTCAAATGGTACCAGATTTATATGTTGCTTGGCATGCAGGCAAATCATTTTGGAAAAAAGATAAAAATTTAAATAAAAGTTCTATTGGTATAGAAATTTCAAATCCAGGCCATGATAATAAGTACAAAAAATTTAGCAAAAAACAAATTCAAAGCTTAATTAAATTATCAAAAAAATTAATTAAAAATTATTCAATTAAAAATAAAAATATTTTAGGACATTCAGATATAGCTCCATTAAGAAAAAAAGATCCTGGTGAATATTTTCCTTGGCATTTTTTATATAAAAAAAATATAGGGATTTGGCACAAATATAAAAAAAATAAAGAACATAAATTTAAGATACTAAAATCGAAAATATTAGAAAAAAATTTTTTTTTAAATTTGAAAAAATTTGGATATTCGATTCTATTTAAAAATTTTTCAGAAAAAAAAAAATTGATTAAAGTATTTCAAATGAGATTTAGACCTGAAAGAGTAAGTGGTATTTTAGATCTTGAAACCTTTAACATCTCAAAAACCCTTAAATAACTTAGATTTAAAATTATTGAAAATTTTTTAAAAATTAATATTTTCCCACTGCCAGATAAATGACTTATCACTTTAAGAAATTAAAGAGGAAAGTCCGGGCTCTACAAAGACACAGTGCCAGTTAACGACTGGCGGGGGAGACCCCAGGGATAGTGCCACAGAAAATAAACCGCCTTATCAAGGCAAGGGTGAAAAGGTGTGGTAAGAGCACACCGGCTAAGTTGGTAACAGCTAGCGCATGGAAAACCCCACTGAGAGCAAGACTGAGTAGAGATGACATTGTTAGAAATAACTAAAAGCAGTCTTTGGCTAGTCATCAGGGTTAGTTGCTTGAGCTTTAAAGTGATTTAAAGCCTAGATAAATGATAAGTTTTAACGACAGAACCCGGCTTATAGTTTATCTGGCACTAATTATTTCAATCTAAAATTCGCATTTATTAAAGTCTTGTATGAGATTTTCATTGTTTATTTTCTATTGAAAATAGTATTAAAAACCCATAATATCCCATATATTCCCAAATATGGAATTATTAAAATTATATAAAAATGTTTCTATCTACTTACGAAAACAAATTAGACAAAAAAGGGAGAGTTTCTGTGCCTGCTCCATTTAGATCATATTTGTCAAATCTTGGGTATAATGGAATAGTTTGTTTCCCATCTTTTAATCATTCATCAATCGAGGCTTGGCCACAAGATAGAATAGAAAAAATATCAAATACAATAGATTCATTAGATCCCTTTGAAGAAAAAAAGGATTATTTTGCAACATCAATTTTATCAGAAAGTATAAATCTACAATTTGATAGTGAAGGCCGTATTGCGCTAACAAAAAAATTACTAAAACATTCGAAAATTAAAAACAGCATACTTTTCGTTGGTCAAGGAAAAACATTTCAAATATGGGAACCAACTTCTTTTGAAAAATTTAGGGTAAACGCTAGAAAAAAATCAAATATAAATAGAAACAGCCTTAAATGGGAAAAAAAACTTAATAACTAAAAGGGGGATAAATGACAATAAATTTTAAAACACCAGACATTAAAGAATTAAAACCAAGAATATTAGTTCTTGGAGTTGGAGGAGCTGGAGGAAATGCAATTAACGGGATGATTGAATCTGGTCTTCAAGGTGTTGAATTTATTGCTGTTAATACAGATGCACAGGATTTAAGACTAAGTAAAGCTCAAGCAAAAATACAAATGGGTTTAAACCTCACAAAAGGTTTAGGAGCAGGTGCAAAGTTAGATATAGGTGAAGCATCAGCTGATGAGTCCTTAAATGAAATTATAAACGTATTGCAAGGTTCAAACATGGTTTTCATAACTGCAGGAATGGGTGGTGGTACCGGAACTGGAGCTGCACATGTAATTGCAAGAGCTGCAAAAGAATTGAACATTTTAACAGTGGGTGTAGTTACTCTTCCATTTTTATATGAAGGTCCATCAAGAATGAGAAAAGCTCAACAAGGATTAGAAGAGCTAAGAAAACATGTTGATACAATAATTGTAGTTCCAAACCAAAACTTGTTTAAAATTGCAAGCGAGCAAACTACTTTCGAAGAGTCTTTTGAGCTATCGAATGATGTTTTGTTACATGGGGTTCAAAGTATTACAGATTTAATGGTCAGACCGGGTTTGATAAATTTAGACTTTGCAGATGTTGAGACAGTTATGAGTTCAATGGGTAAAGCAATGATGGGTACTGGTCAAGCAGAAGGCGAAGGTAGAGCGGTAAAAGCTGCTGAAATGGCAATTAATAATCCCCTAATTGATGATTACACATTAAAAGGTGCAAAAGGCTTGCTTGTTAACATAACCGGAGGAAAAGATTTAAAACTGTTTGAAGTAGACGAAGCTGTAAACAAAGTAAGAGCTGAAGTTGATCCAGAGGCAGAACTTATTATTGGAGCGATTACAGATGAAAATTTAGATGGACTAATGAGAGTATCAATTGTTGCAACATCACTTGATGGTCAACAACCAGAACCAAAATCAGTTATCAACATGGTTCACAGAATACAAAATAGAAATCCTGGTTATACAGATTTTTCTAATACAGGTTCATCCCAATCATTTACATTTTCAAATCCAAGTAATTCAATAATTACTAATGGAGCGAATGCACTTAAAATTGAAGAAGAGATAAAAAGTGAAAATTTAGATGTTAGTTCAAATGAAATGGATACTTATCAAGAAAATTCTTATGAAAAAGAGAGTTTTGAAAGCAAAGAAGCAAAAAACATTCCAAATACAGTGGAGAACGATTTTTCATCAAATGGTCTTGAGAATTTTAAATTTAATGAGGAAGATACTCCCGAACTTTTTAACTCAGACAGTGAGGCGATGAATGAAGAAAGTTCAATAAAATCAAAAGAAGATCAAATTTCTGAAGAAGATGATCTAGAAATACCAGCATTTTTGAGAAGACAAAAAAATTAATGTTCTTCAAAAAAATAAATGAATGCCACCATAAATCTGGAAAAAAATCATTTTCCAGTTCTGCTAAATGAATTAATTAGCATTATTTCCCCTCTTTATGGTGGCACATTTATAGATTGCACCTTAGGTCAAGGTGGATATTCAAAAGAAATATTAAAAGCAAAATCAAATAAAGTAATTGCTCTGGATAGAGATCCAGATGTTTTGCAGATTGCCAAAAAAATAGAAAATCAAAATAAAAATCGATTTAATTTTTTTAATAGTAAATTTTCTGAAATCGATAAATTAAATATTAAAGATAATGATCTTAAAGCTGTAATATTTGATTTAGGTTATTCCTTAAACCAAATTTTGGATTTTAAAAAAGGGTTATCGTTTCAAAGCACTGGAAAATTAGATATGAGATTGGGTTTAAATCAGTTTTCATGTGATGACGTAATTTCAAATATTTCTGAAAAGAGTTTAAATAAAATTTTTAAAATATTTGGTGAGGAAAAAAACTCAAAATTAATTGCAAGAAGAATAGTTCAAAATAGAAATAAAAATAAACTTAAGACTGAAGATTTAGTCAATATTGTTGCTGAAATTAAAAAATATAAGTTTTCTAAAACAAATCCATCAACAAAAATTTTTCAAGCTTTACGAATTTATATTAATAAAGAGATAAGTGAATTGATTAATGGATTAATATATTCATTCAAGATTCTACCAGTTGGAGGCATGATTGTTGTAGTAACTTTTCATTCAATAGAAGATAAAATTGTTAAATTTTTTTTTAAAAATTATTCTGATAAAAAAAATTCCTCACGATATGCACCAAACGTAATAAAAAATAATTGCCTAAAATTAAAAAATAATAAACCAATTGTTCCAGGTAATGACGAAATAAAGATTAATCCTGCATCAAGATCAGCAAAACTTAGATACGCGATTAAAACCGATGAAAATGATAATTTTAATGAATTGCATGAAAAATTTAATTACTTAATTGAGACTGAGAATTTAAGCTATAATTCATGAAAAAATTAATTTTTTTAATCCCTGTTATTTTTTTAATATTGGCAACAACTTTAACTAAAAACTCAACAAAGCAACTAGATAAAAAAATATTTGAAACAAAAGAAAATATAAGAGCCTTAGAGAATCGGCTAGAGCTGGTACTTTTAGATTATAATTTTCTCACTTCTCCAAAAAAATTAATGGAATATCAAACAAAATTTTTTGAAAATAACCTCATTCAATTAAAAATTAGCAACATTAAAAATTTAGAAGATTTAAATAATAAGATAATAAACAATGAGTGAATTTAAGTTTGTTGAAAAGAAATCAAATTTAAAAATCTCCTTTGAGAGAATTGCTTTTATTTTTTTTATTTTTTTTATTATTTCTTTGTTGTTTTCAGCTAAAATTCTATTTCTTAGTTATAATGATCTGCCTGAACAAAAAATTATAAAAAAAAAAGAAAATTTCAGATCTAGTATTATTGATAGGGAAGGTGATATTTTGGCTAAATCAGTAAGAATAACTAACTTAGGAATAGATCCAAAGTTAGTTGTCGATAAAAAAAAATTATTATTATCTCTAAAATTATTATTTCCTAATAAAGACTTCAAAGATCAAATAAATGGAAAAAAGTTTTTTTATGTAAAAAAAAAAATATCACCAGAAAAATTAGAAGCAGTTTTAAAATTAGGAGAAAAAGCATTTAGATTAGAAGAAAAAATTGCAAGAGTGTATCCAAACGGAGAATTATTTAGCCATATTATTGGTCAAATAGATAATGATAATAATGGTATATCTGGATTAGAAAAAAGTTTTGATTATGAGTTAAGGTCTTCAAAGGAGGCTTTAAAACTTACTGTTGATAAAGAACTGCAATACTTAATTAGAGAAGAGCTGGCAAAGGCTGAAGATATTTTCAAAAACGTTGGAAGTGCAGCAATATTAATGAATATTCATAATGGAGAAATACTATCAATGATTTCTCTTCCAGATTTTGATTTAAACAAAAGAAAAAATCTTAAGGATTTAAAATATATAAATAGAGCAACGAAGGGAGTTTATGAACTTGGATCAGTTTTTAAAACATTCACTTTAGCAGCTGGAATAAATTATGATGTAGTTAGACCAGAAACAGAATTTACCAATCTAAAAAAAAAAATTACTTGTAATAAAAATTCAATAGAGGAATATGACAATAAAATTCCTTCCAATTTAACCGCTGAACAAATTTTAATAAGATCTGGAAATATAGGATCTGTTCGTATCGCCCAAAAGGTAGGAATAGATAATTTTGAGGATTTTTTAGTAAAAATTGGAATATTAAACCAAATTACATTTGATACGGATGAAATTGGAACTACACAAATTGGAAAATGGGGTAAATGTAAACTTGCTACAGTTGCATTTGGACATGGTATAGCCACTACACTTTTGCAACTCACAAAAGGTTACTCAATTGTTACTAATGGTGGATACGAAATAAATCCAACATTGATTAAAAAAAAATATGAAAACGATAAAATAAGATTAATCAATCAAGATGTTTCAAATCTTATTAATCCAATATTAAGAAAAATAGTATCAACAAAAGAGGGAACGGCTGGATTTGCAAATGTAACTGGGTTTGAAGTTGGAGGAAAAACAGGTACTGCTGATCAACCAGCAGATGGGGAATATTCAAAAAAAAAAATAAATACTTTTGCTTCTGTTTTCCCTGCCTCAGATCCAAAGTTTGCTTTAGTGGTAATGTTAGATGAACCAAAACCAAATAAAGAGTTTGTTTATAATTATAGAGATGGAAGACAACCTTATAAAGGAAATTGGAGAAACACCGCTGGATGGACTACCGTTTGGGTTACAGGTCAAATAATTGATAAAATTGGGCCAATTTTAGCCACAAAATATTAAGAGCGTAAATGATGTTACTTAAAGATTATCTTCCAAATATAAATAAAAAATTTAAAAATTTAAATTTCTCAGGCTTAGCATTTAATTCGAAAGAGGTAAAAAAAAATTACATATTTATTGCAATTAAAGGAGATAGGTTTGATGGAAACAATTATATAAATGATGCAATCAAAAATGGCGCAAAAATTATTATTTCTTCAAAATTTAAAGATCAAATTAAAAATAATATTATTTATTTAAAACAAAAAAATCCAAGACAAATATTATCTAATTTGTCTTCACAAATTTTTAAAAAAAAACCACAAAATCTAATTGCTGTTACAGGTACTAATGGAAAAACTTCAATTGCAAATTTTTATTATCAAATTTTAAAAAAAAACAAAAAAAAAGTAGCATCTTTCGGTACTCTTGGAATTAGCGGAAAGAAAAAAATCGAAAACACATCAAATACTACTTTTGATCCAATAAAAATTGGAAAGAATTTAAATTATTTTGAAAAAAAAAAAATTAATAATGTGATATTAGAAGCATCAAGTCATGGGCTAAAACAACATCGGCTTGATGGATTAAAATTTGACGTTGGAATATTTACAAATCTAAGCAGAGATCATTTAGATTATCACAAAACCTTTAAAGATTATTTAAATGCAAAATTAATTTTGTTTAAGAAATTGATGAAAAAAGGATCTTTTGCTATTTTTGATGAAGACATTAAATATGCAAAAATTTTAAAAAATATTTGTAAAAAAAATAAAATTAAAAAATTTACAATTGGAGAATTAAATGGCGACTTATTAATTGAAAAATATTCTATCGTTGATAACAAACAAGAATTAACATTTTCATTTAAAAAAAAAAAATATAATTTAAAAACTCAATTGATTGGCAAGATCCAAATTAAAAATCTTTTAATGTCAATTCTAGCCGCACATAAAAGTAATATAAAATTAGATAATATTCTTAAATTTGTAGAAAATATAAAAGCTGTACCAGGTCGTTTTGAAGAAATTGGGAAATTTAAAAATAATTCAATAGCTATTTTAGATTACGCTCACACACCTGATGCACTTAAGACCTGTGTTTTAAACATTAAAGAGCAGTTTAAACATCGAAAAGTAAATTTAGTTTTTGGTTGCGGGGGAGATAGGGATAAACCAAAGAGATCAATTATGGGCAAAATTGCTAATGATTTATGTGATAAAATATATTTAACTGACGATAATCCTAGAACAGAAAGTCCAAAAAAAATAAGAAAAAATATCAAAGCTAAGATTTTAAAATCAAAATTAGTTGAAATTCCTTCAAGAAAAAAAGCAATTGAAAAGGCAATAAAAGATTTAAGATCTGATGAGATATTGATAGTGGCAGGAAAAGGTCACGAAAATTACCAAGAATACAAAACTAAGAAATTTTTCTCAGATAAAGCTTGTATGATTGATGCTATTCATAAAAAAAATAAAAAATTATCTAAGAATTTAAAGGTAAATGTCATTAATGAATACTTAAATATAAAAATTAATAATAACTTTTTAATTAATAAAGCATCTATTAATTCAAAAGATATAAAAAAAAATAATATTTTTTTTGGTATTAAAGGAAAGAATATTGATGGAAATAAGTTTGCCGATGAAGCTCTTAAGAAAAAAGCATCTATTTGTATATTAGAAAAAAATTATTCAAAAAAAAATCCAAGAAAAATATTTGTAAAAGATACACTTAAAACTTTTTCAAATTTATCATGTATAATACGTAAATCATTAGGAACACCCATTGTCGCTATTACAGGATCTGCTGGTAAAACTTCTTTAAAAGAACTAATTGGTCAGAGTCTTAATACTTTAATACCAACTTCATATTCAAAAAAATCATTCAACAATCAATATGGAGTTCCATTGTCGTTATTTAATATTGATATGAAGCATAAAATTGGAGTATTTGAAATTGGAATGGATAAGAAAGGTGAAATTCAAAAGTTGTCTAATTTAATCCGACCAGATATTGGAGTAATAACAAATATATCTTACGCTCATATTAAAAACTTTAATTCAATTAAGGGAATTGCAGAGGCAAAAGCCGAAATTATAAAAAATATCGCTAGTGGAGGCAGGATCATCTTAAATGCAGATGATGTTTTTTATAATTTTTTTAAAGAGAGGGCATTAAATAGAGGATTAAAGATAATTTCCTTTAGTATTAAAAATAAATCAGATTTTCAATTTATAGATAATAAAAAAAATAGAATAAAAAAAATTGTCGAAATAAAATCAAATAATAAAAAATACAAATTTAAAATAAATAAAGATTTATACAATTATAAGCTTAATTTAGCAGCAGCCGTTGCAGTAATTTCGAATTTTATAAAAATCGATAAATTAAATAAAAATATATTCAAGGATTACATTCATCCATCAGGCAGAGGTAACCTAAAAAAAATTAAAATTAAAAAAAAGACAATCCAATTAATTGATGAAAGCTATAATTCAAACCCATTATCACTGAAATTTTCTATTGAAAAATTTGATAAAATTGAAACACGAAATGCTAAATATTTGCTGCTTGGAGATATGTTGGAGCTTGGTAAATTTTCAAAAAAATTACACTCTAATATTGCAAATAATATTAATAAAACTCAAATATCCAAAGTATATGTCTATGGTAAAGATATAAATTATACTTTCAACAAATTAAGAACACAAAAGAAGGGCAAAATCTTAAAATCTAACAGTGAAATATTAAGATTTATAAGTAATGAAATTAATAATAATGATTATCTTATGGTGAAAGGATCAAATTCGACTGGATTAAACGAAATAATAAAAAAATTAAATTAATTTATGCTTTATATTTTATTTTCAAATTTAGTTGATACTTTTAGTTTTTTTAATGTCTTTAAATATCTGACTGTCCGAACAGGATTATCAATGTTTACAGCAATGATAGTAGTATTTATAGCTGGTGGACCATTTATTAGATATTTCTCATCAAAGAAAATACACAATCCGATCCGAGATGATGGACCAGATGAACATATAGTAAAAAAAATTGGAACACCTACAATGGGGGGGTTATTAATATTGTTTGGTGTTTTCTCGGGTGTCCTTTTGTGGGGAGATTTATCAAATCCTTATAATTGGTTTCTTATTTATATTGCTGGTACTTTTGGACTGTTAGGTGCCTATGATGATTACAAAAAAATAAAATTTAACAATTCAAGTGGCGTTTCTTCTAAATTTAAAATTTCAATTCAAATATTTTTAGCAGTTGTTGGGATATTAATTTTATATTATTCAGGTGTATCAGATGAAATAGAAAATCTATATTTTCCATTTTTAAAAAATTTAGTTATTAATTTAGGTTGGTTTTTCATACCATTTTATATTTTTGTACTTGTAGGCTCATCTAATGCTGTGAACTTGACCGATGGTTTAGATGGCTTAGCAACAGTACCAGTGATACTTGTAGCCTCATGCTTTGCATTGATAAGCTATGTTTCTGGAAATATGGTTTTTTCAGGTTATTTGCAAATTCCTTACTTAGAGGGTGTTGGAGAGGCTTCAATATTTTGTGGTGCAATAATAGGAGCGTGCCTTGGTTTTCTTTGGTTTAATGCACCACCTGCAAAAATTTTTATGGGTGACACTGGGTCACTTTCTTTAGGCGGGTCCTTAGGGGCTGTTGGAATAATAACAAAACATGAAATTGTTTTAGCTATTACGGGTGGTTTGTTTGTTTTGGAGGCTATATCAGTAATTGTGCAGGTTGTATCATTTAAATTGACTGGAAAAAGAATTTTTAGAATGGCTCCAATACATCATCATTTTGAGAAAAAAGGATGGCCAGAGTCAACTGTAGTAATTAGATTTTGGATTATATCTATAATTTTAGCATTAATAGGAATTGCAACTCTAAAATTGAGATAATGAAATTAAAAGAAAATTTTTTTTATAAAAAAAAAATTTTAATTTATGGATTAGGAAAATCTGGAAGTGCTTGTTTTGAATTTTTAAATAGAAATAATAACTTATTAGTTTTTGATGATAATTTTTCTATAAAAAATAAAAAATATATCAAATACTTTTTTTCTCCAGATAGAATAAAAAAAACAAATTTTGATTATATTTTTTTAAGCCCTGGAATTGATATAAATAACTGTATTTTATCTAATTTTTTAAAAAAAAATAAAATCAAAATAATTAGTGAGCTTGATATTTTTTATAAAACATATCCAAATTTAAATAAAATTACAATTACAGGAACAAATGGAAAATCAACTACATCTAAATTAATTTATGAAGTTTTAAAATACCATAAAAAAGATGTTAGATTGGTTGGTAATATTGGAAACCCAATTTTAAAAGAAAAAAATATAAAAAAAAATACTATTTTTGTTATTGAGGCATCATCCTATCAAATCGATTACAGCAAATATTTCGAAACTAATATAGCTCTAATTTTGAATATAGCCCCCGACCATTTAGAGAGGCATAAAACTTTTCAAAATTACGTAAATGCTAAATTAAAATTAATTAAAACACAGAAAAAGAAATCAATAGCACTAATCGAAAAAAATAACAGTCTAATTAGAGATTTTTTAAAATCGCAAAAGGTTAAATCTAAAATAAAAAATGTAGACATTAAAGAATATGATAGTTTTTACAAAAAAATAAAAAATAATTATTTTAATAATTTATCAAACATAAAAAATCTTTCATTTGTATTAGCGCTTTCTAATATCTTAAATCTCGATAATTCCAAAATTTTAAAGGTAGTAAACAGTTTCAAAGGATTAAATTATAGACAACAGATTGTTTATAATAAAAAAAAATTTTTGATAATTAATGACTCAAAATCAACATCATTTTCATCAACAGCGCCATTGTTACAATCATACGAAAATATCTATTGGATTTTAGGGGGTTTAGCAAAGAAGGGTGATAAACTAAATTTAAATAAAAAATATCTTAAGAAAATAAAAGCTTATATCTATGGAACTAACAAAGCATTTTTTTTAAAGGTACTGAAAAATAAATGCAGATTACATTCATCAAAAAATCTAAAGGATATTCTTTCTAAATTATTTTTAGATATCAAAAAAAATAAAAATGGAAAAAAAACTATTTTATTCAGCCCTGCAGCAGCTTCATTTGATCAGTTTAAAAATTTTGAGGAAAGAGGAAGATATTTTAATCAACTGCTTAAAAAATATATAAATGCATAGATTTTTTGAAAATTTTTATGATTGGTGGAAGAATATAGATAAATTTATCCTTTTTCTTATTTCAGTTTTATTTTTTTTAGGTCTTTTCTTCTCTTTAGTATCGACATCTTTAATTGCTTCTGACAAACTTGATACGAACTCATATTACTTTTTTATAAAACACTTAATTTTTATTGGGCTTGGAGCCTTAATACTGTTTTTCCTCTCAATTTTAAAAGAAGATATCTTGATTAAAATCTCATTAATTCTTTTTTTTATCACACTAGTGTTTCTTTTAATGGTTCCATTTGTGGGCATAGAAGTAAAAGGATCAAAAAGATGGCTTGATTTAGGGGTTTTACCACGCTTTCAACCTATAGAATTGTTAAAACCATACTTTATAATTTTTGTCTCAATTATGCTCTGTTTAAATAAAAATATTTTTTACAAATATTTATTAAGCGGCATTGTTCTTTTGCCAGTTATACTTCTTTTAATCTCACAGCCCGATCTTGGCCAGACGTTATTAATTACCATGGTATGGTTAACACTAATATTTGTTTCAGGAATAAACATATATTTATTCTTTTTGTTTTTTATTTTTACAATATCAATATCAACATATTTAATATTTTTTGTATCAAAGTTTGAATACATAAAAATAAGGCTTTTATCTTTTTTGAATACCAGTAGTGGAAATAATTACCAAGCGGATCGAGCAAGTGATGCAATTTCTGGTGGAGGATTTTTTGGTAGAGGGATCGGTGAAGGAACATTAAATTCAAAAGTTCCTGAAGCACACACAGATTATATAATCTCAGTTATATCAGAAGAGTTTGGAGCTATTATTGTAATTTTGATAATGATTTTATATTTAGTCTTCTCTTATAATGTGATCAAAAAAATTAATAATACTATTTCAGTAAAAAATAAATTAATCTTAATTGGATGTGTAACATTGATATTGTTACAAACATTTGTACATGTTGGAGTAAATATTAGATTGTTGCCTACTACTGGTATGACCCTGCCATTTTTAAGTTATGGTGGCTCATCTATAATTAGTACAGCTTTAGTTTCAGGTATAATACTTAACTTAACAAAAAGAAGATTGTCAGAGGTATGACAAAAATATTAATCGTAACGGGTGGCTCAGGTGGCCATGTAATACCTGCTCTTACAATTTTTGATCATTTAAAAAATAATTTTGATGTTCGTATAGCTACAGATGAAAGGGGTACTAAATTTATAAATAAACAAGATTACGAATATAATTTAATAAAAGTACCAAATTTATTTAGTAATATTTGGTCTCTACCATTTAAATTATTTAAATTTATTTATGTAATGTTTGAGTCGTATGATTACTTAAAAAAAAATAATATAAAAAAGATTATAAGCACGGGTGGGTATATGTCCTTCCCATTTTGTTTTGCATCTTTATTTTTAAATTGTGAAATTATTTTATTTGAACCAAACAGTATGATTGGACGGTCAAATAAATATATGATTAAAATTGCAAAAAAGATTTTATGTTACGATAAAAACTTGAAATTATTTCCCAAAAAATATTTAAGTAAAATTTTATTGATTGCTCCAATTTTGAGAAAAGAAATTTATGAAGCAGAAAAAAATCCTTTAAATTTAGAAAAAGATATTGTTAAAATATTAATAGTTGGAGGAAGTCAAGGATCTATTTTCTTTGATAAACAAATAACTCAATATATTTTAGAATTATCAAAAGAACTTAACATTGCAGTTAAGCAACAAGTTTTAAATATAAATGAAAGAAAAAAAATTAATGATTATTATCAAAAATCTAATTTTAAATATGAACTATTTGATTTTGATGAAAATCTTCATAAAAAAATTGTTGATATAGATATCGCAATTACAAGATCAGGCGCTTCTGCAATTGCAGAATTAGCACATTTAAATGTACCTTTTTTAGCAATACCTTTTCCATTTGCTAAAGATAATCATCAATTTTATAACGCCAAATTATATGAGGAAAATAATTGTTGTTGGTTAATAAAACAAAATGATCTTAACAGCATAAATTTTATAAATTTATTTAAAGATAAGAAAGATCATCAAGAAAAAAAAAATAATTTATCAAAAATGACTAACCAAAACAGTTGGAATAATGTAAATAAAAAATTGATAGACCTTATCAATGAAAATTAATTTAGGAAAAAGAGAGCTAATTCACTTTATTGGAATAGGCGGAATAGGTATGAGTGGCCTAGCTTTAATAATGAATGGCCTTGGTTTCAAAGTTCAAGGTAGTGATATTTCAGAAAATAAAAATATTGATAGATTAAAACAAAAAAAAATACCAATTTTTGTTAATCATAATAAAAAAAATTTAAAAAATAGTACTGTTCTTGTAATTTCAACAGCAATTAAAAAGAATAATCCTGAATTAATTCATGCAAAAAAATCAAAGTTACCAATTTATACAAGAGGAGAAATGCTTGGTCATATTGTTTCTTTAATGAAAAATATTGTAGTCACT
>CACGTU010000022.1 GCA_902576045.1 uncultured Pelagibacteraceae bacterium
ACTATAGAATTAGATGAAGGCGAAAAAATTCCAGAAGATCTTGATAAATTTGATGCTATGTTTTGTATGGGTGGACCTATGGATACATGGATGGAAAACGAATACCCTTGGCTTATTGAAGAAAAAAAAAAAATTAAAGAATTTGTTATAGATTTAAAAAAACCTTATTTAGGTTTTTGTTTAGGTTGCCAATTGCTAGGTGAAGTCATTGGAGGCAAAGTTGTAAAATCATCAAAACCTGAAATTGGTATGTTAGATATTGATTTTTTAGAAAATAAAAAAAAAGATCAGTTGTTCAGTACGTTCCCTGATAAAATTAAATCACTACAGTGGCACTCGTATGAAGTTCAAGATTTAGAAAATATAAAATCTGTCACCCTAATAGCTTCATCACCTGAAACAAAATATCAAATTTTTAAATTTCAGGAGCATGCTTATGGGATACAATTTCATATTGAAATCAAAGATACTACAGTAAGTGATTGGGGGTGTGTGCCCGAATATAAATCTGCTCTTGAAAGTCAGTTAGGAAAAGGTGCGCTTGCAAAATTTGATAAGGATGCAAAAATTAATATGTCTTCAATGAATAAATATTCAACAATTCTCTATGATAATTTTAAGAAATTAGTCTGATAATTAACTTTTTTTTAATCCATTATTGAGCTAGATTTTTGATAATAATTTTTAGGAGGGGAAATGAAAACTTTCAAGTTTTTTAAGATTTTATTGACTTTTTTATTTGTTTTTGTCTCAACACAATCGTTTGCAAAAACAATTAAATGGTCAATGCAAGGTGATAGTTTGACACTTGATCCACATGCTCAAAATGAAGGACCAACGACACAGGTTTCAAGACAAGTTTATGAGGCTTTAGTTACAAGAGGCTTAGATATGACTATCGAACCTCAGTTGGCAACCAAGTGGAGCACAACAGATCCAAACACTTGGATTTTTAAACTAAGAGAGGATGTAAAATTTTCTGATGGTTCTAAAATGTCATCAAGAGATGTTGTTTTTAGCATTTTAAGAGCAAAACAAAGAACATCAGATTTTAAAGAGTATATAAGTACAGTGTCAGGTGTAGAAGCAATCGATGACTACACTGTAAAAGTAACTACAAGCAAACCAAATCCTATACTTTTAAATCAACTTTCTAACATTTTTGTAATGTCTAGAGATTGGAGTGAAAAGAATTTTGCGGTTACAGCTCAAAACTGGGATGCTGGACAAGAAACTTTTTCAGCCACAAATGCAATGGGTACAGGTCCTTTCAAAATCACTCTAAGAGAACCAAATACAAAAACAGTGTTTAAAAGAAATAAACACTGGTGGGGTGATATGAAAGATAACAAGGTAACTGAAATTCATTTACTACCAATTAAAAATGCAGCTACTAGAGTGGCAGCACTTTTATCAGGTGAAGTTGATTTAGTTACAGATGCTCCAGTTCAAGACTTAGCAAGAATTGGTAGCTCATCAGCTCACAAAGTAAACAGTACTGCACAAATGCGTACAATATTTTTAGGCATGGACCAAGCTGCAGATAAACTGAGAACAGGAAATACTGGCGATAATCCTTTTAAGAAAAAAGAAGTGAGACAAGCTCTGTATCAAGCAATTGACATTGAAGCAATTAAGAAGAAAGTAATGAGAGGCTTAAGCGAACCAGCAGGTATTATTACTTTTCCTGGTGTTAATGGCTATACTAAAGAACTTGATGCAAGATTACCATACGATGTTGATGCTGCTAAAAAACTTTTAGCAGATGCAGGTTATCCAAATGGTTTCGATGTTGAATTAAGATGTCCAAATGACAGATACGTTAATGACGAAGCAATTTGCACTGCAGTTGTAGGTATGCTTGGAAAAATTGGAGTTAATGTAAGCTTATTTGCACAAACAAAATCAAAACATTTCAAAGAGCTTAAAGACAATCAAGGTGATTTTTATATGCTTGGATGGGGTGTTCCAACATTAGATAGCCATTATGTTTTCCACTATTTATATGAATCTGGTGCTAGCTGGAATAAGGTAAATTTCAGTAACTCTGAGGTAGACGCAGCGATTAGAGTAATGGAAGGTGAAGTAGATTTAGATAAAAGAAATGAAGCTATTGCAAAAGCTTGGAAAATTGTAAAAGATGATATTTCTTATTTACCTCTACATCATCAAGTTATTTCTTGGGCATCAAAAAGTAATGTTGATGTTCCAATAAGACCGAATAACGAACCGTTATTCCGTTTTGCTAGTTTTAATTAACTAAATTTTTTACAGGCCCTTTAAATAAAGGGCCTGTAACTTCTAAACTTTCTTAAATTGATAAATTATTTCTTCAAACGTCTGTTTCAATCTGCACTAGTAATGCTAATTGTTGCTTTAGTCTCTTTTTCTCTTTTTAATTTTGTTGGCGACCCAATTAATAATATGGTTGGAGAAGAAACCTCAGATGAAGAAAGAGAGGAATTAAGAGAAAGTCTAGGCTTAAATGATGGTATTTATGTTCAATTTTCTAGGTTTATAATAAATGCCTCAAAAGGAGAATTTGGTATTTCATACCAATTAAGAAGACCAGTTTCTGATTTAATTATTGAGAGGTTACCAGCAACTATTGAATTAGTAGTTGTTTCAGCTTTAATTGCTTTAATCTCGGGAACCTTGCTTGGTGTGTACACAGGAATTAATAGAAAGGGATTTTTTAGTGACATTATTTTAGCAATTTCACTATTGGGAGTTTCACTCCCCACATTTGTAATTGGTATACTTTTTATTTATTTGTTTGCTGTTATTTTAGGAATACTACCCTCATTTGGAAGAGGTGAGGTGGTAGATCTAGGTTTTTGGTCTACAGGATTTTTAACAGTCTCTGGATTGAAAGCGATAATTCTTCCATCTGTAACTTTAAGCTTATTTCAAATGACTTATATCATTCGTTTGGTTCGTGCAGAAATGATGGAAATACTTCAGACTGATTATATAAAATTTGCAAGAGCCAGAGGTATTAATGAAAAAAGTATTTATTATAAACATGCTTTAAAAAATGGATTAATCCCAGTCATTACTATTGCAGGGATTAATATTGGAACTTTAATTGCATTTTCTATTATTACTGAAACAGTTTTTCAATGGCCAGGTATGGGTTTCCTATTTATCCAGGCAGTACAGTTTGTTGATATACCAATAATGTCTGCATATTTAGTTTTTATAGCATTCGTGTTTGTAATGATAAATTTTATAGTTGATATTTTGTATTATTTTATTGATCCAAGAATAAGGGTGAAAGGGGACAACGTTAGTGGATAATAAAATACAAACAACATGGGAAAGAATTAAAGATAGTGATATTTATTTTAGTTTTATTAAGTCACCTACAGCAATAATATCATCAATAATTCTATTTATTATTTTTTTCTGTTCATTTTTTGTAGAATTTTTATCTCCTTATGATCCTTTTGATCCATCTTCTTTATCTTTAATGGAAGCATTCACCCCACCTTCTTGGACAGAAGAAGGAGTAGCTAAATTTATTTTAGGTACCGATGGACAAGGAAGAGATATGTTATCAACTATACTTTATGGATCTAGAATTTCATTAATTGTTGGTTTTTCAGCAATTATATTTAGTTTAGTTTTAGGTGTGTTTTTAGGTCTAACAGCAGGATATTTTGGAGGCAAGTATGAAATGATTGTAATGAGATTAACAGACGTACAGCTTACAGTTCCAAGTATTCTGATGGCACTACTTGTGGATGGTATAGCTAGAGGAATTATTTCTAGAGAACTTCATGATGAGATGGCAATTTATGTTTTAATATTTGCAATTGGAATTTCAGAGTGGCCTCAGTTTGCGAGAGTATCAAGAGCTGCAACTCTAGTTGAAAAAAATAAGGATTATGTTTCAGCATCTACAATAATAGGTGTTTCTAACATTATAATTATGTTTAAACATATTTTACCAAATATAATGAGACCAGTATTGGTTATAGGCACAATAGGTTTGGCACTTGCTATAATTGCTGAATCAACTTTAAGTTTTTTGGGAGTAGGTGTTCCACCAACAACACCTTCATTGGGCACACTAATAAGACTAGGAAATGACTTTTTGTTTTCAGGAGAATGGTGGATAACATTTTTTCCCGCTATCTTTTTAGTAATATTAGCTTTTTCAATAAATTTGTTAGGAGATTGGATGAGAGATACTCTTAATCCAAGACTAAAAAAATGAGTTTTTTAAAAATACAGAACCTTTCAGTAGACTATAAAATGAGAAGAGAGACCGTGTATGCAGCAAAAAATGTAAATATAGATGTAAATAAAGGAGAAATTCTAGGTTTAGTTGGAGAGTCTGGATCAGGCAAAAGTACCATAGGTAATGCAATCATTAATCTTATTGATGAGCCAGGGAGAGTTTCAAATGGTTCTATTATTCTTGGTGATATAAATATTCATCAAGATAATCAAAATTTTACAAATTTTAGAGGAAAAAAAATTGGATTAATATTTCAAGATCCTCAAACTTCTTTAAATCCAATAATAACAATTGGAGAACAACTCATTGAAACTATTCAAACTCATATAAAGTTAAGTAACGAGGATGCAAAAAATAAAGCAATTAAGTTATTAAAAGAAGTAGGAATTCAAGATGCGGAAAAAAGATTTAATAATTACCCACATCAGTTTTCTGGAGGTATGAGACAAAGAGTTGTTATATCTCTTGCACTTTGTTGTGAGCCCGAACTTCTTATAGCTGACGAACCTACCACAGCTTTAGATGTATCTATACAATCTCAAATTTTAGAATTGATAAAGAATTTAACTAAAAATCGAAATCTAGCAGTTATACTTATTACACATGACATGGGTGTAATTGCCGAAACAACAGATCGAGTAGCTGTGATGAAAAATGGCAAACTTGTAGAAATTGGAGAGACAAAGAAAATCTTAACTAATCCAAAACAATCATATACAAAGAGCTTAGTCAGTTCAGTTCCTCCAACAAATAAAAAAATATCTAGATTTATTATACTAGATAAAGAAAATAAAAATAAACAAGAAGCAAATCTTAAAATCTTAAATAGGTGGACTAAAAGAACTATTCAAAATAAAAATTTAGTAAGTGTTCAGAATCTTTTAAAAACTTTTGACGATAATTTCTTCACAGAAAATTCGAAAAATAGTGTAATGGCTGTAAACGATGTTTCTTTTAATATTAAAGAGGGAGAA
The DNA here is from genome assembly GCA_902576045.1 of uncultured Pelagibacteraceae bacterium. Lineage (GTDB taxonomy): Bacteria > Pseudomonadota > Alphaproteobacteria > Pelagibacterales > Pelagibacteraceae > Pelagibacter. The sequence goes on from CACGTU010000022.1 coordinate 5,221, forward strand.
ATATTTGGTTTGGTTGGAGAAAGCGGAAGTGGAAAATCAACAATAGCAAAAATGATTGTTAACTTATTCAAACCAACTTCTGGAGAGATATATTTTGATGAAAATTGTATTACCAAAATTAAAAATAATCGTGAAATGCTTCAATTCAGAAAACAAATACAAATGATTTTTCAAGATCCTTATTCCTCTTTAAATAGTAGATTAAAAGTCAAAGATATAATTGCTGAACCTATACTTCTTCATAATCCAAAAATTTCTAAACTAGATTTAAAAAACTATATTTATGATTTATTAGACTCTGTTGAACTAATTCAAAGTTCAGCAGAAAGATACCCACATGAATTTTCTGGTGGTCAAAGACAAAGAATATCAATTGCAAGAGCTCTAGCCACTCAACCTAGATTATTAGTATGTGATGAACCAACTTCTGCATTAGATGTAAGTATTCAAGCACAAATATTAAATTTACTTAAGGATCTACAAGAACAACTTAATCTTACAATATTATTCATTAGTCATGATTTACCAGTTGTTAGACAAATGTGTGATAGGATAGGTGTTTTGAAAGATGGAAAATTATGTGAAATTTCAAATACTGAGGAATTATTTGAAAAGCCTAAACATGAATATACAAAAGAACTATTAAGACTAATGCCAAAAATTGAGACTATTTATAACTAAGGAGGAGATATGGCGATATTTAATATGATTGAAGAAAACGAAGCTACTGGAAAAGTAAAAGAGATATTTGAAGACATTAAACAAAAAAGAAACATAAAGTCAGTAAACAATTTTTGGAAAATGTTAGCTAATGAGCCAGAAACTTTAGAGAGAACTTGGAAGTCATTGCAGCAAGTAATGAAAAAAGGTGCTTTGGATGAGATGACAAAAGAATTAATTTATATTGCTGTTTCAATTACAAATAGCTGTGAGTATTGCATAAAATCTCATAGTTCTGCTGCAATAAAAAAAGGAGCATCAAAAAATATGCTTGCTGAACTTAACGCGGTAGTTGGAATGGCAAATGAAACAAATAAATTGGTTGAATCATACCAGGTTAAAGTAGACGAAATTTATGAATGATAGAGCTCAAGCAATCCTAGATTTCTGGTTTGATGACTTAATAGTTGAGAAAAGATTTAAACAAGATGGAAAATTTGATCAGTTAATTAGAGAAAAATTTGGAGAAGATCACAATAAAGCTACTTCAAATGAATATGATTATTGGCAAGATGAGCCGTTAACTTGTTTAGCTTTAATTATTTTATTGGATCAGTTTTCGAGAAACCTTTATCGAAATGATAAAAAGTCTTTTGAATATGATTTTAAAGCAAGATTGATTGTAAATGATGCTGTTTATAATGGATATCTTGATCAAATGGATGAATATCAAAGATTTTTTATGTTACTTCCATATATTCATAGTGAAGAAATTATCGATCACGATAGAGCATATAAGTTATTAACAAATTATCTATCAAATCATCCAAATTTTTTAGAAATTAAAAAATTTTGGAAAGATCATACAGCGGTAATTAAAAGATTTCATAGATATCCTCACAGAAATAAAATGTTAGGAAGAAGATCTACAGCTGAAGAAATTGAGTTTTTAAATCAACCCAATTCTTCATGGTAACTATTTTGTGTTACCTAAGAGATTTACAATTAAAACACCAGTAATTATTAATAATAAACCAATGATAGTTGTAAAATTTGGAATTTGATTAAATTTTAAAACTCCTACTACACTTGTTGCTATTATACACAATCCTGCAAATGATGCGTAAGTAACTCCAACAGAAATTGATTTCATTACAAGTGAAAGTGTAAACATACAGCCAACAATTGTAATTGCAGTTAAAATACTTGGCACTAATAGAGTAAAACCTTGAGCACTTTTTGCAAAAGCATTGGATGCTGTTCCTAAAATTACAGCTACAATTAAATATAAATATGCATTAAAATTACTCATTATTTTTTGACCAATTTATTGCATCTTCCATTCTATCATCTCCCCAAAATATTTCGTTACCCACAACAAAAGAAGGACTTCCAAATATTTTATGTGATCTTGCACTTTCAGTATTTTCTAAATATTGTTTTTCTATCTCTTGAGAATTTGCATTATTTACAATTTTTTCTTTATCCAAACTAAGCTCATTACATATCCCAGAAATATTTGGTTCTGTAGCTGGTTCTTTTCCATCTTGGAACCATCTCTTGTAAGTCAATCTTACATAATCAATTCCCCAGCCTTCCTTTAATCCTAATATTGCAAGTTTATTTGCTAAATCAAATTCACTTAATGGGTAAGGCACAGGAGTTTTTGCAAAAAAACCATATCCTTTAGCTCTTCTCTCTATATCCCTCCACATATAGTCAACTTTATTTTGCTTATCTTTTGGGAAAGGTATGTTGTTCATTTCCTTCATTATTGCTCTCACACTAAATGGAACCCAATTAAATTCTACATTTAATTTCTTCTCAATATCTAATATTCTAGTAACTGTTAGATAGGTGTAAGTACTCCCAATTGAAAAATAAAAATCAACTTTTTTCATTACTTATATTAACCTATTATTTTGTGATTTTATCTACAATTTTTTTTACTACAGGAGCAACAATTGAGGTTGCTATCATTGCAACTGGAAAACTCACAGACCATGCAGTTATAAATCTTTTAAAATAATCTTTATCAAAGCCAGTATTAATATAGGTTATTAAGAGAGTCATCATGAAACTCATCCCACATCCCATTAAAACTATAAATAATAGGTTTGAGTATTTTTTTGAAAACAAAATTTAAATTTTAAATTTTTTATTTGTTCATCGGGGTTGCACCAGTTTCAAGTGCAAACACTTTGCCATCCTTAAATTTAAAAACAGCCATTACTGCTTCTTTATTTCCATCATTAAATGTAACAAATGCGTGTTCAACACCAATTTCATCATTTTCATAAATAACTCTAACTTTGTCTCTATTGATATCTCCACTCATTGCCCATTTTACTACATCGTCTTTTTTTAAAACAGTTCCTGATTTATGCATAGTAAATGTATAATCGTCGTGAATTATATCTCTTAATGCTGCCTCATCTTTATCGTTCATCGCTTTATTATATTTAGCTAAAATTGACATTTTTATTCTCCTTTTATTATTATTCCATTTGATAATGCGTTATCTAAACGGATTTTCTTTATTGGTTTATATTCTTCAGATTTATACCACTCCTGAGCTTTCTCATAACTAGGAAACTTTATCACAATAGTTCTTGGGTGTTCCCAATTACCCTCAACTAATTCAAACTCTCCACCTCTTACAATATATTCTGCTCCAAATTTCTCTGCGACTGGTTTTACTTTTTCAATATATTCTTTGTAATTTTCTGGGTTTGTAATTTTAATATTAAAAATTACGTAACCTGTCATTACTTCAAATTTTAATACAAAGTTTGAACAACCTTCTCAACGCGTTCTTTACCATTTGGTATGGTCTTTTCTAAAAAAGCATGGCAATCGTCGGTTAATTCTTTGTTGTACTTTGAACCATAATGTTTATCTACAGCTTTGTTAACTCTTTCATCCCAATCTGCTTCAGTAATTCCAGTTTCCATTGCATATGTTTTCCAAACTTTAGCTGATGAAATTGATTTTTCTTTCATGCTATATTCAAAAGTTTCTCCCGATGGTAAAAAATAGTTAGCCATATATATTCCAACACAATCTAAGGCTTTCTCAGTATCTTTCTTATTTAAAACTTCAGCATAAGTATTGTTGACTACAATAAAACTCAAAAATATAAAAATATATTTTTTATTTGATTTCATAATTACACTTAAAGATTTACTTTAGATAATTCATATAACTGAGCATTCTCTACACATTCTGCATATATAGCTTTCGCTGTAGGATTTTTTCCAGTTACAAAATCTTTCATTCCATCTTCATTATGAACAGAAACTTTAAATAGCATTCCACTTTTATCTGGTATCATAGCTCCAACAGTTTTTTCTGGATAGGCAACACTTTTTCTAACGCCCATACCCTCATCTGATTGCATCCATCCCATGAAAGTTTCTAATTTACCTTCTTTAATTTTTAAATGTACTAACATTTCTTTTTCCATTTTTTTCCCTTTGTTAAAATTTCTATTTTTTCATTGCATTAAACATTGAAAGCGTATCATCAAACGTCATCATAGTTAGCATTTTTCCATTTTCACCAATTTCAAAATAATGACCGAACATAGTATCCATGCCATCTGCAGTTGCCTTAGCTCTAACAAATACTTTGTTACCTTCACCTATCATATCAATAGGAGTTAGATGAAAATTAGACCATAGTGCTGGTATTTTACCCATTGCAGCCATCATCGCCTGAGGTCCTTTGTGAACTCCTGATAAAGGGTGTACACCTTCTTTTCCTGGAAATGTCCAAGTTGTGTTTTCATCAACCATTTCCTTAAAAAAAGTTTCCATGTCACCTTTATTAAAAAGATCATAACCCATTTTTGTTCTTTCTTTTGCGTCCATTTTATTATCCTTTCATTGTTAATTAAAAATTAAAAAGTGTATTCACCACTCATCTGATTCATTGAGTGAGCCATTCCAGCTTTGCCTTTAAGATTTTGTCTACTTGAAAATCCAGTACCTGAAATGTTTTCATATTTTCCAGTTCCACCAATAATAATGAAATCTCCAGAACCTCCAACTCCTCCAGTTCCTTTACCTTTATAATTTATGAACACTTTTTCCCCATCACTCAGATAAAATGTGCACATTCCAGTTTCATCATCAAACTTACCTGCAGTTAAAGTAAGTCCGCCAATGCAATGCATAGTAGACTTATCAAAAATACTTCCATCCTCTTTGTCTGAAAGTCCAGCATTACCATCATAAGTTATACTCATGTTGCCATTACCAGCATTCATAACATTCACCTCCCATGAACCCATTCCACTTGCATTAAACTTTCCTGTCTCAGCTAACAAGTTAGAGCTAAATAGTGTAAAAAAAATTAATATTATTATTTTTTTCATAGTTTTCTCCTTACATTTCTGCAAAATTCATTGTTTGTGAACATTCCTCAGAGACTGTGTCAAAAAAATTATTCATATCTCCAAGTTGATCAATAATTGCTTGTGGACTTTCAGCTTGCCACTTACAAAATACTTTCATCGAGTCGCCAGCACCCATCATCGTCATATGACATACAGCTTTTTCTCCAGTTACCCCTTTTTTTAAATCCTCAGGGGATGTTGAACTTACAACTTCATGAAATTTTTTTTTCATCTCCTCAGACTTAAATATATGCGTTGCTAAATAGTCTTTCATTATATTCCTCCTTAGAAACTTAATTAATAATAATGAAAAATTGTAAACTTTATATCACAATACTGGTATGTGATTTTTAGATCCAACTAGGAGTAGGAAGGCCTTTTTCTTGTAAAAATTTTTTATTAAACATCTTTGAGTTGTATTTATCAGATTTGTCGCAGAGAATTGTTACAATAGTTTTTCCTGGACCAATTAATTTCCCAAGTCTAATTGCCCCAGCAATATTTACACCACAACTAGTGCCTAAGCTTAGTCCCTCTTCTTTTATTAAGTTATAAAGCAAAGGCAAAGACTCGTGGTCATCAATTGAAAATGCTCCATCTATTTTTGCTTCAGCAAAATTTGCTGTTACTCTACTGGAGCCAATACCTTCAGTTATTGAACCACCTTCGGATTTTAATTCACCATTTTCAATGAAATTGTATAAGGCAGAACCTGCTGGATCTGACAAGTAAATTTTAATATCTTTGTTTTTTTCTTTCAAAAAACTACTTATCCCTCCAATTGTTCCACCCGTACCTGATGCACAAACAAATCCGTCTACCTTTCCTTCTGTTTGATCCCATATTTCAGGTCCAGTTGTTTCATAATGACCCTTAGCATTTGCAGTATTGTCAAATTGGTTTGCCCAGACTACTCCGTAATTATTTGAATTTTTTAATTCTTCTGCAAGTCTACCCGCCACTTTTACATAATTGCCATCATCAATGTAAGGTTTTGGTGGTACCAACCTTAAATCTGCACCGATGTTTATTAAAGTATCTTTTTTTTCTTGTGTTTGATTATCGTTCATTACAATTGTTGTTTTATAACCTAAAGAATTTCCTAGAAGACATAAACCTATACCAGTATTACCTGCTGTTCCTTCAACAATCATTCCACCTTTTGAAATTAATTTTTTTTCTTCAGCATCTTTTATAAGTGCCAAAGCCGCTCTGTCTTTTACAGATCCCCCTGGATTTAGATATTCTGCTTTTCCATAAATATTACATCCAGTTATCTCTGAGGCTGCTTTTAATTTTATTAAAGGGGTATTACCAATTGACTGTAAAAAATTATCTTTGATATTAACCATTGTTATTTTCTGAATTGTCATTTTCTACAGCATAAGGTTTAAATTCTTCTGTAGCAGTTCCAACATTCTTTGCTGGTATTCCTATCATCACAGCATTCTCCTCAACATTTTTTGTTACAACAGCATTTGCTCCAATTTTTGAGTTTTTTCCAACTATTACAGGACCTAATATTTGTGCGCCAGATCCAACGACTACATTATCCATTAAGGTAGGATGCCTTTTTATATTTCTTTGATTATTAGAATTAATACTTGGAGATATACCTCCTAAAGTTACCATATGATATATTGTGACATTATCACCAATTTCAGATGTTTCACCTATTACAACTCCCATCCCATGATCTATAAATAAATTTTTACCAATCTTTGCACCAGGATGAATTTCGATACCAGTTAGGAATCTTGAAAACTGGGAAATAATTCTCGCAATTAAATCAAATTTAGCTACTGAAAAAAAATGAGCCAATCTATGAAAAAATACTGCTTTAACACCTGGATAAGTCAATATTAAACTTAATTTGGATTTCGCTGCTGGATCTCGATCAATAATTGATTGTAAAAACTCACTCATAAGTATTTCTATATAGTTATTAAAAATTGAATTTAAAGTTGATCAATCTCTTAAAAGTTTGCTTCATAAAACAATTTTACATATAATAATTTTATAATAAGGAGAGAAACAATGTTAAAAATAAACAGTATGTGTCCTGATTTTCAGGCTAAAACTACAGAGGGAGACATCTCTTTTCACGAATGGTTAGGTGACAGCTGGGGTGTACTATTTTCACATCCAAAAGATTTTACACCAGTATGTACTACAGAACTTGGGGCTTTAGGTTTAATGAAGGATGAGTTCGACAAAAGAAATGTGAAAGTGATTGGTCTTAGTGTAGACGGAGTTGATGACCACAACAAATGGTTAGAAGACATAAAAGACGTGTCAGGTTCAAAACCAAACTATCCAATAATTGCAGACGAAGATCTTAAAGTTGCTAAATTATTTAATATGTTGGAAGGTGATGCAGGAACAACATCAATGGGCAGAACTGCAGTGGATAACGAGACAGTTAGAACTATTTTTGTAATAAGACCTGATAAAAGAATTGGTTTATATCTTACTTACCCAATGGCAACAGGACGAAACTTTTTGGAAATATTGAGAGCAATAGATTCAATGCAATTAACAGCAAAACATAAAGTAGCTACTCCTGCTAATTGGAAAAAAGGTGAAGATGTAGTTATTTTACCAGCTGTTAAAGATGAGGAAGCGAAAAAAATATATCCAAATGGATGGGAGACGGTAAAACCTTATTTAAGAAAGGTTCCAGATCCTTCTAAATAATTTGGATAAGAATATACTAAACCAACAATCTCAGCATTGGGAGGCTAATTTCTCAAATAAGCCTGAGATGTTTGGTTTAGATCGCAGTTACTCAGCAGAAAAAACTCTTACCGTTTTAAAAGAAAACAATTTATCAAATATTGTTGAACTCGGAGCAGGATTAGGAAGAGACACAATATTTTTTGGTAAAAATTCAATTAACGTTACTGCACTTGATTATAGTAAAAAAGGCATTTCAATTATTGATAAAAAAATTAACGACCAAAATTTGAATTCTTCAATTCGTACATTGAAGTTCGATGTAAGAAAAAAATTACCATTTAAAGACAATTCAATAGAAGCTTGTTATTCTCACATGCTGTATTGCATGGCATTAACAAATTTAGACCTAACAAGTTTAAACAGTGAAGTAAAAAGAATACTTAAACCTGGAGGTTTAAATATTTATACAGTTAGAAATACTGAAGATGGTGACTTTAAAAAAGGTGTTCATAGAGGAGAAGATTTATACGAAATAGATGGATTTATTATTCATTTTTTTTCTAAGGATAAAATAGAAAGTCTTTTAGATGGTTTTGAAAATTTATTTATAGAAAAATTTGATGAGGGTAAATTTCCAAGAAAACTTTACTTAGTTTGTAACAAAAAAATTTAGCTATTTTTATATTTCTTCATACATATTTGAGCTAATAGAAGGTTTGGATCAATAAATAATTTAGACTCTTTAGCTTTTTTAAAAGATTTATATGCAAATAATGCTATGGGAAGCTCCGTGCAACCCAAAATAATTTTTTTACATTTTTTTTTAATTAATTGATTAACGGCTGGTCTTAAAACTTTCTCTGCCTCTTTTACTTTACCCATCTTTACGTATTTAATTGATTTATTTACAGAACTCTTTTGTAAATTTTTTGTAGGACTTATAAATTCATATTTTTTATCAAAATATTGATGATAAACTTTTGTTTTCAATGTTGCTTCAGTGCAAAGAATTCCAATTTTCGTATTTTTTTTACAATTTTGTTTTGTATAATTAAATACTTCCTTTGGCATACTTAATAAGGGTATCTTAATTTTTTTTTGAATATCTTGATGCCAATAATGAGCGGTATTGCATGGCATAACAATAAATTTACATTTATTTTTGGATAACATTTTACAACCTTTGACTAACTCATCGAGAACATTGTAATATTTTTTTAAGTTCTCAGGTCTTTTTGGTGTATTGGACTTATTATAGAGTATAAACATAGGGTACTGTTGATCCAGTTTTCCTCTATATAGTTTTGCAAGCTTGCTACAAAAATCTAAACCTGCTTGAGTTCCCATCCCTCCAAGTATTCCAATCATAAAAGATAATTTCCCTAATTGTATATTAATAAGTAGAACTATATTTTAATTTAATTTATGCAAGAAATATACATTAGAAATGAATAGAAACCTTTCCTTGCTCGTTTTAAGTCAAGTATTTAGTTTTACAGCAGCTACTGTTACAGTTTTTATAAGTGGTATTATTGGATCACAACTAACCCCTATAAAGACTTTGTCTACGCTTCCACCGTCAATTTATGTTGTTGGAACTGCTGCAGCTACAATTATTGCCGCAAAAATAATGAGCATAATTGGAAGAAGACTTGGATTTGTACTCGCTTCTGTTGTTGGTTCAATTTCTTGTTTGATTGGAGCTTACGCAATAATGGTAGAAAATTTTTATATATTTTGTTTCGCTAAATTTATTTTAGGAGCCACAATGGCCTTTACTCATCAATATCGTTTTGCTGCAGCAGAAAGCGTTGAGAAGGAAAAAGCTCCTAAAGCAATTTCTTCATTATTATTAGCAGGTATTGTTGCAGCTTTTCTTGGTATAAGTTTATCTAATTATACAAAAAGTTTTGTAAGTGATTATTTATATGTTGGATCTTATTTAACTTTAGCAATTTTAACAATAATACCGTCATTTTTGTTATTTTTTTTCAAAGATATAAGAGAAGTTTCTTTAGCTTTTAATGAAAATATTAAATCAAGAAATTATTTAGAATTTCTCTCTGATCCAAAGTTTTTACAAGCAATTACTTCAGCTGCAATTGCATATGCAGTAATGTCTTTTTTAATGACAGCAACTCCAATAAGCATGCATATTGTGCATCAGTTAAGTTTAGAAAAAACAGGAATAGTTCTTCAATTTCATGTTTTGGCAATGTTTTTACCTTCGCTAGTTACTGGAAATTTAATCAAAAAGTTTGGTTATAGTAATATGATGTATTTAGGTGTCTTATTCTATTTTTTCACAATTTTATTATCTTTTTTTCAACCATCTTTTTTAAACTATTTTATAAGTCTAATTTTTTTAGGTATAGGATGGAACTTTTTATTTATATCTGGTACAAGCTTATTAGTCACAACTTAT
>CACGTU010000023.1 GCA_902576045.1 uncultured Pelagibacteraceae bacterium
CTATGATAATAAACAAAGGCTATAAGCATGGAATTAAACTAGGTGTTGCAGTCAAAGATCAATCTTATTTCGTTGGAAAAATAATAAATGTAAATTTGTTAACATCTAGAATTCTACTAGCATCAGATTTAAATAGCAAAATTCCAGTGGTCATAGAACCTGGTGGAATAAATGCAATTTTATCTGGCAATGGAAATAACTCATTTGCAGATCTAGAATTTTTGCCAAAAATGAACGAAATAAAGGAGGGATCAATAGTTTATACCTCAGGCGTTGATGGAATAATTTCTCCAGCAATACCAGTTGGAAAAGTCAAAATTGATGATGGCATAAGATATGTCGATTTTTTTGTTAATTACAATCAATTAAAATTTATTAGAGTAAATAACTAACTATGGCATTATCTTTTCCAAAAAAAGCTTATAAAACCTTTATCCACAGTTTCCCTATTTTGCTATTATTTTTTATAGCTTTTACTGGTTTTGATTTATCCTTTCTTTTGTTTAACGTAAGTTTTTCATTTAACTTTATTTATATTTTGATTTTTTTTTGGATATTAAAAAAACCTGAAAGATTAGGATATGGTTTGGTATTTTGTGCAGGAATTATTAATGATGTCGTTCAAAACTTTCCAATTGGTATTTCGTCAATTAATTATATGCTTCTTTGTTCTTTTGCATTATTTATAAGAGCCAGAACTCTTCTTCCAAACTTATTATATGATTGGGGATTTTTTATTATAGCAATTTTAATTATAAGTTCATTACACTATACCATTTTGACAATCGTTTTTGATATTCCAATTCAATATAGTGCTTTAATGTTTTCTTCTATATTAACTTTTTTAGTATATCCTTTATTTTCAAAATTATTTAATCAAATTTATTTGATAGACTTAAGGCAAGAAAATGCAAAATAGAGCCAGTAGCGTTGAAAAAAGCAGATTAATTACAAGAAGAGTTTTTATGTTAGCTGCTGCAAAATTAATTTTATTAGGAGGAATTACATCAAGATTGTACAGCTTACAAATTTCAGACAGAGAAAAATATGAATTACTTTCAGATAAAAATAGAATTAGAGAATGGAAAACGCCTCCCCAAAGAGGATTTATAGTCGATCATTTTAACAATATTCTTGCTGATAACGATAGAGTATTTCAGGTTCACTTAGATTTGGACCAGATCAAAGATTTTAATGACATAATTTTTAAACTCAAAAATATTTTAGAATTATCAAATAATGAATTAAAAAAAATTTACAGAGAAAAAGAAAGACTGAAACCATGGGATACCTTAGTTGCATCTGATAATTTAAATTGGACACAATTTTCAAAACTAAATTTATATCTTCATGAGTTAGAGGGAGTCAAACCAGTTGTTTCATCTTCAAGGTTTTATCCATATAAGAATTCGCTAGTTCATGTAGTAGGTTACGTTGGAGCAGCTAGTCAAAAAGATATTGAGAGAAAAGATGTAATAAAAGAAAATTTAGTTCCAGGACTAAAGGTAGGTAAATCGGGTATTGAATATGCAAAAGAAACACAACTAATTGGTAGATATGGAATTAAAAGATATGAAGTAAATTCTTCAGGAAAAAGAATCAGTCAAATAGATTATATAAAAGAAACTCAAGGTGAGAAAATTAAGCTTACTGTTGATCTTGAAGTACAACAATTAGCACAAGAACTTTTAAAAGGTAAAGCAGGATCAATTTCGGCTATGGATATTTATACCGGAGAAATAATTGCAATGGCATCTTCTCCTACTTATGATCCAAATAAATTTACACACGGCATTGGTCACAAAGATTGGGGAGAGATTAGAGATGATCCATTAAAACCACTGGTAAACAAATCAATTGCTGGATTATATTCCCCCGGTTCAACTTTTAAACCTTTAGTTGCTCTTGCAGCTTTAGAATTTGGAACTATTGATCCAGAGAGACCAATTCTATGTAAAGGACACAAGCATCCTTATGAATTGTATGATGTTAAATATCACTGCTGGAAAAAACAAGGACATGGTTACATGAGACTGAGGAATGCAATTAAGCAATCATGTGATATTTATTTCTACGAAATGGCTAGATTGTTGGGAGTTGATAGACTCGCAATAATTGCAAAACGCTACGGTCTTGGATCAAATATTTTAAAAGACCTTTATTTTGATGAAAAAAAAGGGGTAGTGCCTAATACTTTATGGAAGAAAAATGCAATAGGAAAATCATGGTATTTGGGTGAAACAGTGATCAATGGTATAGGGCAAGGCTATATTCAAACTACACCATTACAATTGTGCTTAATGACAGCCCAAATTGCAAATGGAGGATATAAAATAAAACCTCATATTATTAGAGATGAAAGTATTAATTATGAAAGTGCTAGACTTAAAATTGCAAATCAATTTGTAAATGAAACTGCAGATTTTTCAAACGATGAAAAATTTTTAGTCGACAGAGATTATAAATTATATGAAAGATTATATAGAGATCCTAAAAATATCGAATTTATAAAAGACGCAATGTTCGGTTCAACTAACGAACAGTATGGAACATCTTATAAATCAAGATATGATGATGTAAAGTATCAATATGCTGGAAAAACTGGAACATCACAAGTTAAAAGGATTACGGAAGAAGAAAGAAAACTTGATTTAGATCAATCTCAAATAGAGTATAAAAATCGTGATCACGCATTATTCATAGCTTTTGCCCCATACAAAAATCCAAGATATTCGATAAGTGTTTTAGTAGAGCATGGGGGATCTGGTAGTAGTGGTGCAGCACCACTAGCAAGTAAATTAATTAAGAAGATTATTGATCGTCATTCTTTAAGAGAACAAATTGAAAAAGGAAGTACAAGTTTAGCATAATGTTAACTGAAAGATTAAATACAAGAAATTATTCATTATTTGAAAAATTGAAGTCTGTGGATTATTTTTTAATACTCATAATCATTCTAATTGGCGCGATAAGTGTTTTTGCAATTTATTCTACTGAAAGAGGAGAGTTTTCTTTTTACACTAAAAATCATTTACTTAGATTGTTAGTTTTTTTTGGAATGTTTTTAGTTTTATCATTTGTTAGAATTACATTTTGGTATAAAAATGCATATTTTTTTTATGCAGTTTGTGTATCTCTTTTATTTATAACTTTATTTTTTGGTCTTATGGCATCCGGTTCAAGACGATGGTTGGATCTTTATTTTTTAAATCTTCAACCTTCTGAAATAATGAAAATTGCTATAATAGTTTGTTTTGCAAGATACTATCATCGAATACAAACTGCAGAGATTCAAAATTATAAATTTATTCTAGTACCATTAATTTTATTACTCATTCCGTGTTATTTGGTATTACAACAACCTGATCTTGGAACATCTATTTTAATAGCTGGAACTGGAGTAATAATAATTTGGTTAGCAGGATTAAATATTAAATATTTTGTCTACTCTGCTTTATTGTTAATTGTTTCTCTACCATTCGCAGTTTCTTTGTTGAAACCTTATCAAAAATCCAGAATTTTGACTTTTTTCAATCCAGACAGAGATCCACTTGGTGCAGGATACCAAATTATACAGTCAAAAATTGCTATAGGTTCTGGAGGCTTTTTTGGTAAAGGTTTTTTAAAAGGAACGCAAAGTTATTTAGAATTTTTGCCAGAAAAACATACAGATTTTATATTTACACTTTTTTCAGAGGAATTTGGCTTTATCGGATCTATAATGCTTCTGTTATTATACATATTATTAATTTACAGAATTATAAGCATTGGTTTTTATGCAAAAAGCTTCTTTTCAAAACTTTTCTGCTTTGGGTTTGCCTCTGCAATATTTCTTTATATTTTTGTAAATATATCAATGGTTTTAGGATTGTTACCAATTGTAGGGGCCCCTCTGCCAATCATGTCTTATGGTGGTTCTTCAATGTTATCAATAATGCTAGGCCTAAGTATTGTAATGAGCTGTAAAATTTATAGCCAGGATCAAATTTCAAATTACTAGAAATTTTATTAATTTAACTTATAAATCCAAACAGAGATAATATGGAATTTGTTAAGTTAGCTGGCCCAGCTGGAATGTTTTTTATAATGTTTTCTTTGGCCTTATCAATTAAAGCTTCAGCATTTAAAGCTATTGCATTAAATCCACTTAGTTTTTACCTAGGTTTAGTCCTCCAGTTAATTGGAATGCCGTTAATTGGTTTCATAATTGCACTTACTATACCTTTTCCTGTTGAGGTTAAAGTTGGAATAGTTTTAATTACATGCCTTCCAAGTGCTGTAACCTCAAACTATTTATCAAAGAAAATGGGAGGCAACGTTGCACTATCTATATCATTAACAGCAATTACTTCGTTAATAGCATTTATAACAATACCAATCATAATTAAGATTTATTTTAATTATGTTATTAAGGATTCCAGTATTATTATATTTAATACAAGTTTAATTGGTGCTTCATTTAAATTATTTGCTATTGTTACAATTCCAGTGATACTTGGAATAATATTTAATACGATATTTTATAATTTATCGAAAAAAATTGATCCTATATTTGATAAATTATCTCTATTAATATTTTTGGCAATTGTAGGTATAGCTGTCTATCAAGATCTTTATTTAATACCAGAGTATATTAGATATGCAGGCATCAAAACAGTATTAATATTTGTTTTGGCTTTTATAATGTGTCTATACTTCACTAAATTATTTAAGCTAAATCAAAAAGATAAAGTTACAGTAATTGTTGAGACAACATTACAAAATGGAGGGATAGGAATAGTAATTGGAGCTTTAATGTTTGATAATCCTAAATTTATATTTCCAGTCGCAGCATATGCTCTGCTACAGTATCTTTTTATACTTATTTATTTTACTTACATTAGAAGTCGAAAAAAAATTTAATGTCTCAGTTAAAACCAAAAATTTCTAATCAGTTAAATATCGAAGTTATCAATGATGCTTGTGATAAAAATTATCAAGCTGTGATGTTAAAATACTACCAATTGCAGTTTGGTTGGTTTCACAACGCTTATAATTCGTTTCAAGATATTGATAAATATATAATTCTTGCTCACTTAGTAAATAAAACTCTTTCTACATATAACAAACATTTTTATAATTTGACTTTTGATCAGTTTTATTCAAACAAATCAGTTGAGATTGAAAAGATCAGTATAAGCGAAGTTGTTAGGGAACTAAATATAACAAAGGAGACTGCAAGAAGAAAACTTAACGAGATGACCAGAGATGGAATTATAGTAAGAAATAAAAAAAAAATAACTATTCAACAGAATGCATTCACTTTTCAAAAACCAATTGTAAGTATAAAAAATTTTTCTAATTTTTTATCAACAGCAACAGAACGATTAACTTTAGGAAATAGTAAAAAAAGTTTTAGTGCACAGTATTTTGAGGAAAAAATAAAAGAAAATTATACTCATTATTGGAATGATTTTCTTAATTTTCAAATAGGATTAGTTTTAAAATTCAAACAACTCTTCAAAAACTATGAAAATGCAATGGTTTTTTGTGTCTGTATTTTAAATCAGGCTTACAATATGAAAAATTCAAAACAACAAATTACAGGTGAAAGTTCAGACAAAATCACAGACAATTATGTAAATACTATAACTCAATTTACTTTAGAAAATTCTAAAGGTTTAAATCCTACTACAATATCAGAGCTTACTGGCATGCCTAGAGCGAGCGTAATAAGAAAACTTAATGATTTGTCGAAAGAACAGTTTATAATTCAAAACGAGCAGAATTTATATACAACATCTAGTGCTAGAAAAGGGTCTTCTGGTTTTAATAAACTATCAAAGTTTTTTATTTCAAATCAGCCATATATTCGTACAGTAATTAAAGATTTTTTAAATTATACAATAATTTAGTTTTTACTATCTATAACGACAATTGTTAAATCATCTTTTTGAATGTGCCCAGAATTTAAAATATCATCAATTATTATTTTTAATCTTTCACTATTATTTTTATCTTTATATTTTTTAATATAATTTTGAAAACCTTCAGAGCCTAACATTTCACCTTTTGGATTTTTAATTTCAGTTATTCCATCTGTAAAAATATACATAGAACTATCGTCAAAAGGAATAGTATGCTCACTATATTTTGTATTTGCCATAATACCTAAAGGGGGTCCAGATTCATTATAATTTGAAAAAACTCCTTCTTTACTAAAAATGATTGGAGGTTCGTGGCCTGCACTGGATAGAAGCAATTCTTTTTTGTTACTATCATAGATGCCAATTAACATCGTAACAAACATTCCTCTTGAAATAGTTTCACAGATTTCATTATTTAATTGGATGAGTAATTCAGCAGCTGAAAAATTTGTTTTACTTAGGCAACTATATAAACTTGAGGCTTTTGACATAAGTAGTGAAGATTTGATCCCTTTTCCGGAAACATCAGCAACTCCAAATCCGTACTTTCCATTTCCAAGATCAGAGAAATTATAAAAATCACCTGACACAACTTTAGCTGGAATATTTATACCTGCTATTGGAAATTGCTCTTTTTTATTTTTGGATAAAAGAGATTTTTGAATATCTCCTACAATTTCTACTTCTTTTTGAATTTTATTTTTCTCGATCATTTCTTTAGCCATTTTTGCATTACGAATTGCAAAAGCTGCAGGCGCAGATAAAGTTTCTAACAATTGACGATCTTCTTCTTGAAAAAGTTTATTATCTGTTTTTTTATTGAGACAATGAATAACACCAATACATTCATTTGCAGCTATCAATGGAGAACATAATACTGAAAAAGTTGTAAAGTTTGTCTTATTATCAAGATCAAAATAGAATTCTGCAATTTCTCTTACATCTTTTCTTACATCTCCGACACGAATACATTTTCTCTCATTAATAGCTTTACCCATTACTCCATCTTTCAGGTCTAATTGATATTCATCAAGGTAATCTTGATTTAAAGATGCAATACACTCAAATTTACTAATTTTTTCATTGATTAAAAAAATGTTAGCAGCTTGAGCATTAATTCTTTCAATGATCACTCTAAGCGCAGTGTTTAAAGTATCATTTAAATCTAAAGAAGAAGCAAACTGCTGATTCATCTTCATGATGATCTCAAGATCAACATCAGCTTTAGATACAACCTCTAATTTAGGTTCCTCAGGTTTTTTTGGTTTAAAAAGAAACATTTATTTAACTGGTATTTTAAGCGCATTTTGGTAAGTTTTACAACTATGGAGTTAATCATCAACAGCCCAAATCTATATATTCACTTACATGACGCAGTATTGATGGTTCAGTTCTTGATTGATGGCATCATTCATATAACTTCCAATATCAAATTATAAAAATTTTTTTTCATCAGTGGATCTTTTATTCGTAATAATCATAGGTGGGCTTTGGGGCAGTTTTGCAAATGTTTGCATTGTACGATTACCAGTGGATAAAGGTGTTGTTACTGGAAGATCTACTTGTCCAAAATGTCGAAAACAAATTAGATGGTATGACAACATACCAATTTTTTCTTATTTTTTTTTAGGTGGAAAATGTAGAAAATGCAAAAAAAAAATATCCTTTAGATATGTTCTTGTTGAATTAATAAGCATCCTTTCATTTTTATTTATTTATTTATTATATGGTATTTCAATTACTACACTTTTATTTTTCATATTAAGTTTGGGTTTTTTAATAATATTTTTTATAGATCTCGAACATTTTATAATTCCTAATGTAATAACATATCCATTAATGGTGCTTGGTTTCTTAAAATCATTTTTACCTAATCTTGATTCAATTTTTCCATATTATGTATTATCTCTCATTGGAGGGATATTTGGGTATGCTATTATCTGGGGAATAATTTATTTTTATAAACAAATTAAAAATAAAGAAGGAATGGGACTTGGAGATGCAAAGCTTCTTGCGGTAATTGGCTTTTGGTTTGGTTTAGATGCGATACCTTTTGTAATATTTTTATCTTCAGCGATTGCTTTATTACTAGTTATGCCAGATTTAATAAAAAAAACGAAAAAAATGTCTACACAAATCCCATTCGGACCATATATCATTGCAGGAAATTTAATTTTTCTTTTATTAGAAAAGCAATTACAGTTTTTTATTTTATAAAATGTTTGAAAATTTAATCAAAAATATTTCAAAATCGATTGTTGGCAATGTTGATAAGGTAAAATTAACATTGGCAGCCATTATTTCAGAAGGAAGTATTTTAATTGAGGACAATCCAGGTTCAGGAAAAACAACTCTTGCAAAAACAATAACTTTAAATCTTGGACTTAATTTTAAAAGAATACAATTTACCTCTGATTTATTACCAAGTGATATTTTAGGATTTAATATTTATAAAAATGAAAAACTTGTTTTTCAAAAAGGTCCTATATTTACAAATATTGTACTTGCTGACGAATTAAATAGAGGTAGTCCTAAGTCACAAAGTGCTTTCTTAGAAGCCATGGAAGAAAAAAGTGTATCAATCGACGGTGAAACTTACAAATTACCAGAACCATTTTTTGTTATAGCAACTCAAAATCCAATGGACTCTTCTGGAACTAGTAGTTTGCCAGATTCACAGCTCGATAGATTTATGATTTCATATTCATTATCAGATTTAAATGAAAATCAAAAAGTGGATATGTTGAAAAATGGTTATGATTTAACATCGATTAATTCAGAACCAATTGATTGGAAAAAAATACAAGACAAAAAAAGAAATGTCACAGTTAATGATGAAATTTATAAATATGTAATTGAAATTGAAGAAATGATAAAATCTTTAGATCAACATATTCATGTATCCGCAAGATGTTTAAAACAAATTATTGATCTTGCAAAGGGTTGGGCTGTTGTTCATGGAAAAGATTACGTAACACACCAAGAGATTAAAGATATCCTTCCATATATATTTCGACATCGCATAAAATTTTTGAAACAGGAGGATAAATTTAACTTTATAAATCAAGAGATTTTAGCAAAAATAGATATCCAAAAATGATAGCAAAGACTATTCAAGGAATAGCAAAAGCACCATTTATTCAAAATTTAAAGGAAAAAAATAAAGGTAAAATATTTATTTATCCAAATCTAAATGGATTAGGACTTGGTTTTTTTTTAATTCTTTGTTTTTTAATTGCAGTTTTTTATGAAAACAATTTTGGTTTACTTTTATCTATAATTATTTTTTTTGTATTTTTTATTTCGATTTTCGTATCACACCAAAACATAAATCATTTAACATTAAGTACACCTGATAAGTATTTTATCGAAGCAACTAAGGACGAGGGCATTGATATACAAATTATAAATGAAGTTAGTGAAAAAAAAATAAATTTAGATTTAGTTTATAAAGATTTTACATTAACTAATGTAAATTTTGTCAAAAAATCACAAACTTTAAGATTACGTGAGCAATATTTTGAAAGAGGATCATATCCAATAAGCAGAATAATTCTTAAATCTATATATCCTTTTGGCATAATCAGGACTAAAAGATATTTCGACTCTAAATCTAAAATTGTAGTATTCCCAAAAAAAGTTCAGCCAAATCATAATTTATTAAATGAATTCAATATTAATTTACGAGGACATGTAAATGACGAATTTGAGGGAATTGAGGATTATAAAAACGGAGATAGTTTTTCTAAAATAGCTTGGAAAAAATCAATCGTTAAAAATAAAAAATATATTAAAAAGTTCGAAGAACCAAAAAAAGAAAACAAATTAATTCTCAATCTAGATAATTACCCAGAAATCCCTTTTGAAGATTTGTTAAGTTATGCCTCTTTTATTATTGATTATTACTATAAAAATAAAATTGAATTAACCTTTAAGCACAGAGATAGTGAATTTTATTTAAATCAAAATACCAACTCCCTTAATCAAATATTAAGTTATTTAGCAGATGTCCAAAATTAAAATTTCAAATCCTAAATCTTTATCTTTTATAATATTGCTTTTATGTCTCATTTCGATTTTTGATAATGCAAATTTATCGAATAAGATATTTTGGATAATAATTACTGTTGCTAGTTTATTTATAAATAAATTTTTATTTAGGTTTAAAAGTTTTTTATTATCAGTCTATGCATTAGGATTAATTTATATTCAATTTGTATTTAATCAGTATGTCGTATCGGAAGAATTTTTTATAAATTGTTTAGGAGTGCTTTTAATTGTTAAATTTGCTGAAATCAATAATAAGGACAACTTATTATCATTTAACCTAATATCTATGGTGATTAGTATAGCCAGTCTAATTAACGGTCAAGATTTATTAAGTTCTATAATCTCTTTCTCTATAATTATTTTGATAGTCATAAATATGTATCTAATTCAACAAAAAGAAATTATGGATTTTAATTTCAAAAATATATTAAAATATTTAGGTTTTGGGTTGAGTATCTTTCCAATAATTATAATTTTTTATCTTATATTTCCAAGAGCTGAAGTAGATTTTAGACTTTTTAATACATCTAAAGGCTCGCTTGGTATACCAGATACAATCAGCCTTGGTTCATTCGAAAGTTTCGCTAACTCTGATGAAAAAGTATTTGTTCTTGTTAATGAAAATTACAAAAAAGAGGATTTATATTTCAGAGTTAAGATATTTGACTATATGGAAGAGGATAAATTTTGGAGGCCGTCTTCACCAATTTTCATATATAATACCTATAAAAACCCAATAAAAGTAAAGAGTTTTGATCTTCTTGACGAAAATTATGAAATAATACTAGAGCCCTATAAAAGAAAATGGGTCCCTTCATTAAATAATTCAAGAATATCCGGTTTAAATTATAAGATTGAGGCAGATTTATTCAATCAAACTTTTGTAAGTTCAGATTTTATCGATCGAAAAAAGAAAATAATTTTTGAAAAGTATAATGTTGATTTTGAAATAAGCGAGGGATTAAAAAAATATTATTCTTTAGTCCCTAAAACAATATCAAGGGAATTAATAAGTTGGGTCGAAACTCATAAACCAACTAGAACTAACGAAGATTATTTAAATCATATATTAGATACATTTGCTGATGGAACTTATTACTATAATTTAAGTCCTGAGAATAATTCACAAAATAGTTATGCAGATTTCTTTTTTAGAAACAAAGAAGGATACTGTGAATATTTTGCAGGTACATTTGTTTTACTTGCAAGATTGGCCAACATACCCAGTAGAATAGTTTCTGGTTATTATGGTGGAGAATTAAATACAGTTGGTGATTTTTTCGAATTTAAACAAAAAGATACTCATGCTTGGGCTGAAGTTTGGTTAGATGGTAGAGGTTGGGTTAGAGTGGACCCAACATCTGTAATTTCAAGTGAAAATATAAGGAATAGTTTAAATAACATGTTTAATGAAGAGGAAGATGAAATTAGCTCAAAATTTACTTTAGAAATTTTTACAAATATTGGTTACTACATTAATTATGTAGATTTTATTTGGACAAAACATTTGTTGTCATACGACGATGATAAAAGAAAATCATTTGTGAACGATTTGATCAATTTTAAATTTTCAAAAATTTTATATTGGATATTCGCACCAATATTAATATTTATTATAATTAAATTTATCTTAAAAATTAATAAAGCAAATTTTTTTACTATAATTTTTAAATATATAATTTTAGTGAGTAAAAAAGAAAGCAAAATTTTAAATTCTGATACGCATCAAGAAGTAATCAAAAGACTTAAATCAAAATATAAGATTAAATATCAATCTTTTTTTAATTTGTATGAAAATTATAGGTATAAAAATAAAAATATTCAATTGACAACAATTCTGAGAACTCTTATGTCATCAAAATAGTTTTAAATGAAAAAAGCATTTTCAATCATTATTTTAATTTCAGTTTTAATTTATTTTCTAGTGGAGTTTGTAGGAGATGGAATTATTAAACGATCTTTAGAAAGCAACCTATCGACTACTCTTGGAACAGATGTAAAAATACAAAGTTTAGAAGTAAAATATTTAGGAGGGAGAGCAGAAATTGAAAAACTTGAAATACAAAATAAAAACTTTCCAGGAAAACTTTTAATTATTGATGAGGTTTTCGCAAAATTAAATACCTCATCCATCTTTAGCGATAAAATTGAAATCGATCAAATAATTATTGATGGGATTAATATAAATTATTTCTTCACATTAAATAAAAGTTTAAAAGTCGAAGACAATGTAAAACCTTTAAAAGAAAATATATCAAAAGGTAACAACAGTAGCTCATCTAGCTCCAAAGAATTCATAATTAAAAAATTAGATATAAAAAATGCAAAAATTTCTGCAAATTCTGAAAAACTAAATATAAATCAACAAATTAGTTTAAAAGACATGAGTTTTGAAAATGTTGGAAACACTAAAGACAGCAAAGATTACAAAACTGTCTTAAAAGATACATTTGATACGGCCTTTAAATCAGTCAAAAATAAAGTCTTATCAGGAAATGTTGGCAATACTTTAGATAAGATAAAGAGTATTGATGAGGAGAAAATTAAGGAAAAAATTAAAAAAGAGCTCTACGAAAATAAAGATAAAGTAAAAGATAAACTTAAGAAGTTACTTAAGAAAGATTAGAAGTTTCCTTCTCTCCAAGAATTTCTGAAACTACTTACATCTCCCATACCACTATCTATTACGACCAAGTCAGTTTTAGATTGGGTTGATTTACCAGCTATGTTTGCAAACAATTTATTTGCAAAAACAACTAATCTTGAAAGAACCCCTTGTCCAACTGCTTTACAAGTTCTTCCAGCATAAACTTTTCCATCAATTGTTTGGCTCTTCAAGGATTTATTATTGTGTAATTGAGTAGAGACGTTTGTTCCACATTCATCATCAACTGCACAAATCAAAGCAAGTCCAAGACTACATTTGTTTTGAGATTGTGATGGTTCAAATATTGGATAGTAAACTAAACCATTTGAAAGAGTTGGTTCTGCAGAAATCTTTTGACTTGCAGGTAAATTTATATACCAACCTTGATTTTTTTTGGCTCTTGCAATTAAGCTAACTTTATTTGTAGTAAGAGGACAATCCACACCTGTTGAATCGTTAGTGGTATCACTACATCTTTCTAGTTTAAATAATGTTGTAACAGCCTCATTCTTCTTTTTATATAAAGGAAAATCTACATCTCTAAACCCATACATAATATTTTTTAGTTTATTGTCTCTAAAAGTTAATCTTTCATAGTCTCCAGTACCTGAGAATAACCATAAATCTTGAGAATCTCTTCCTACACCCGCATCCATTGCATGATACTGATATCTTCCATTTTCTTTTGAGGCATCAATACTTAACAATGTTGTATGATCATATAGGTTTATAGGATTTCTTAAACCGTCATGTTCCATGTTAGTTAAATTATATTTGGTAAGTTTTCCTTCAAAGTCATTAGTATAAACAAGAGCACCTTTAAATTTAATTCCTCTAGTTGTATCTGCTGTTATAACAACAGGCGTTCCTGGTAAAGAATTTGTAATATCAAGTGATTTATCGTCTCTTACCTCAATTACCTTTTCAACTTTTCCTGGAGTTACTTTATCTTCTAAATTAATTACAAATAATGCAGATCCAACTCCATCATTTCTTCCACCATATCCACCACCCATAACAGCAACGTAAATATCATCTTCAATATTGCTATCACCAGCACCTGAATTTGGTAATCTAAATATTCTAGGAGCAGACCAAGTTTCACCTAATTCTTTATAGTTATATTCTGCAGGTAAATTTGTGCTTAGTCTTTGAGTTGCAGCTCTTGTTAATTTTATAATAAGCGTATCGGAAGAGCCAGGTCTATCCGGATTTGCCTGATGAGACAATAGTTGTGGGAAAGTAATTTCAGGCAGACCAGAGCTTCCCGTTTGAACTGTAAAGTTTGGAATATTTTTATTATTAATATTTACCTCAAAATCAGCTTTTGATAATCCTGCAACAGGGAAAGTCCAAGTTCTACTTTCATAACATGACGTAGTTGTATTAGCCTTACACTCATCATCAATATTGTT
>CACGTU010000024.1 GCA_902576045.1 uncultured Pelagibacteraceae bacterium
TTGAATAAATTAATTAACCTTGGTGATGAAGAATTAATTAAAATTTCTGAGTCAAAAGATAACCAAAATTTATCCAAAGTCATAATAAAATTGCGAGAATTTAAAGAAAAATATTAATGGCGGAGAGACTGGGATTCGAACCCAGGAAAGAGTTGCCCCTTTGCCGGTTTTCAAGACCGGTGCTTTCAACCGCTCAGCCATCTCTCCGTGAGCTAGTTTTTATAAGTATTAATATATATTTCAACAATAAAATAGATAAGATATTAATCAAAATCTTTTTAATAAAAATTTCATTATGGATAAAAAAAGTTTTAACCAAGGTTTGTTCTTGAGTGCAGTTGGATCTTTCTGGTGGGGCTTTTTTGGTGTTTTATATTTTAAGTATATTTCTTTTGCAGGTCATATAGAAGTTGTTGTTCATAGAAGTTTGTGGACTGCAGCTACACTTTTAGTAACAACAATTATTTTTTCAAAATGGAAGATTTTTAAGGAAATTATATCTAATAAAAAACAATTATTTATTCTATTTTTATCTGGGGTATTAATATTTTTAAATTGGGCAGTTTGGATTTATGCAGTTTCATCCAATCAAGTTATAAATGCAAGTTTTGGATATTTTATCATGCCGATATTAAGTGTTTTTTTAGGATATTTCTTTTTTAAAGAAAAATTAAATAAGAAAAGATTTGTCTCTATTTCGTTAGTTTTAGTTTCAATAGTTTATATCTTTCTGATTGACTTTAAATCTATACCATGGGTTGGAATATCAGTTGCTTTAAGTTGGGGTTTTTACAACTTACTCAGAAAAAAAATATCAGTATCAACAGATATTGGTTTATTTATAGAAAGTTTATTTATCTTGCCTTTTATACTAATAGTTTTTTATTTTATTACTCAAAATAACGTTAATGACTTCTCACTATCAAATCCTATTTTGATGTTAATTCTTATGATGGCAGGCCCAATGACAGTGATTCCATTATTTTTATATGTAAGAGGTGTAGAATTGTGTGGTCTTGGACCTACAGGCATGATTTTTTATATTACACCGACATTACAATTTGTTTTAGGGTATTTTTTGTTCAATGAGCCTTTCAATATTAACCAGTTAGTTAGTTTTATTTTAATTTGGATTGCTGTATTCATTTATCTTAGAGATTTATATGAAAATAACTAATGTATTTATAATAAATATAATCTTTTTTTTATTTAGCTTTAAATTTTTATCTGCCTCAGATTTTGAAAATTGGAAAATTGACTTTAAAAAAAAGGCTCTAGATGAAGGTATTAGTATAAAAACACTAAATAGAGTAATAGATAATTCAAGATTTCTTCCTGATGTAATTAAATATGACAGATATCAACCTGAATTTTATGAGGATACTTATACTTATATATCAAAACGAACATCTCAAAAAAAAGTTACCAAGGGCAAAAATCTTTATAATTCAAATCAAAAATTAATTGAAATTGTATCTAACGAGTTTTTAGTTGATAAAAATCTTTTATTAGCATTGATGGGTATAGAAACCAATTTTGGTACATATCTTGGAAAAATGGACATTGTTTCTTCGTTAGCTACACTAAGTTTTGATAAAAGACGTAGCAAATTTTTTACATCTGAACTCATAACTTTATTAAAATTAGTTGATGCAAATATAATCGATCCTGACACTTTATTTGGATCTTGGGCTGGAGCTTTTGGAAATTTTCAATTTATGCCATCAACAATTACTAATCACGCAATTGATTATAACAATGATAAAAAAATTGATCTAAAAAATATTGAAGACTCATTTGCATCAGCTGCTAATTATATAAAAAATTTAGGGTGGAATAATGATATTCCATGTTTTTATAAAATAAATCTAAAAGATGATATTCCATTAGAGTTTTTAAATACTTCAGCAAAAAAACTAAACAATAAAAGAAAAGTAAAGTATTTTTCAAAGTACATAGAAAATAGTGATAGTTTAAAACAATTTAATAATCTTAATTCAGCAATTATTACACCTGATGTTGACATCGTTGAAAATGCAAAAAAGTTTTCACCCGCTTATATAGTCTTTGATAATTATGATTTAATATTAAAATGGAACAGGTCATTAAGATTTGCATTAGCTGTTTGTACCTTAAGAGATAAATTCAAAGATGAATTATAAAATTCCTCTTATACTTCTTTTAACTTTTTTATTTGGATGCGAACAAAGGTATACTAATTTAGAATATAACAGTAATTTTGAAAACTTTTCAAACAAAGGTTTTGCCTTAATTTATGATGAGCAACTTTATAAAAATAAAATTGTAAATAAAAAAATAGATGAAAGATCGCTAATAATTTTTAATAATAAATTGAAATATGATACTGCAGTAAAAGTAACAAATTTATTAAATGGAAAATATATTTTAGCTAAAATAGGTAAAAAATCTAAATATCCCTTTTTTTATAATGCTGTTATATCTAAAAGAATAGCAGAAGAATTAGAAATTGATCTATCAGAGCCTTATATTGCCGTTCAAACAATAAATACCAGTGGCGCATTTGTTGCTAAGAAAGCTAAAACATTTAAAGAAGAGAAAAAAGTAGCAGATAAAGCTCCTGTGGATGGCATTACTATTGAAAATTTGGGTAATGAAAAAAATAAAATAAAAAAAACAAATAAATTAAAATTAAAAAAGAAGGAGTTTAATTACATAATTAAATTTGCGGATTTATATTTTGAAGATTCGGCTTTAATTCTTAAAAAAAGATTAATTGATGAGTACAACTTAAGTAATATTTCAATAGATAAGATAAATAATAACGTTTATAGGGTTTATATAGGACCCTTTAATAATATAAAGTCTATTAAAGTTGAGTTCGATAAATTAAATCTAATGGACTTTGATAATATAGATATAATTAAATTATAAAATGCAAAATTCTATAAAACTTATTTTAATTTTATTTTCTTTAATTTTATTTTCATCCAAATCAAATGCAATAATTAGCGTAAATGCTAAAACTGCAATACTACAAGATTATTTATCTGGTGAAATTCTTTATGAAAAGGATGCAGACATTTCCATATATCCTGCATCTATGACAAAAATTATGACTTCAATTATTGCTTTTGATTTAATTAAAAAAGGAGAACTTACACTAGATGAAAAATTTATAGTATCTGAAAATGCTTGGAGGCTATCTACAGCAGGATATTCGTCTATGTTTATAATGGTTGGAGATGAAGTATCAGTTGAAAATCTTTTAAGAGGTATAATAGTTGCATCAGGTAATGATGCCTGCATTGCATTGGCAGAGGGTATCGCAGGTACAGAGGAGGAATTTGCAGTATTAATGACTGAAAAGGCGCTTGAGATAGGGATGGAAAATACTAATTTTTCAAATTCATCAGGTATCAATGACCCAAATAATTACTCTACAGTTCGAGATATTTTAATAATGTCTAATTACTTAATCAAAAATTACCCAGAATATTATCATTACTACAAAGAAAAAGAATTTACATGGGATAGAACCGGTGGTGATCCTATTACTCAAGGAAATCGAAATCCTTTATTGTATAAAAATATGGGAGCTGATGGAATAAAAACTGGTTATCTTGCAGTTGAAAAATATTCATTAGCATCATCAATAAAAAAAAAGAACAGAAGATTAATTGCTGTTGGAAGTGGCTTTAATTCAAAAAATGATAGATCTAGGCAATCCGCAAAGTTGTTGACTTGGGGATTAACAAAATTTGATACAATTTTAATTGGCAAAAAAAACGATGTGATATCAGAGTTAGATGTATGGCAAGGCAAACAGAAAAAAGTTAAAGCATATATTTCATCTGACATCTATAAAACAATTCCTAAGGCAAAAAAAAAATACCTTAAAGTAACAGTTAATTATGATGGACCTCTGGAGGCACCGATAAAAAAAAATGATGTCATCGGAAAAATGAAGATTACTTATAAAGATGAGGTAGTTGGTAACTATGATTTATTTGCATCGGAAAGTGTTCAAAAACAAAATATAATTTCCCGTATCTTAAGCTCAATAAATTTTTTAATATGGGGCGATGTATAAAAAAAAATACCCTGTAATTATTTTTGAAGGAATAGAAGCCTCAGGAAAATCAACAAATATTAATAATTTTTCAAAATTTTTAAAAAAAAATAAATATCAATTTATAAAAATAAGAGAGCCCGGGGGTACAAAATTTTCAGAAAAATTAAGAAAAATAATGTTATCAAAGAGCAATAAATTAGATAAAAAAACTGATTTACTGTTAATCTTAGCCTCTAGATCTGAAAACGTTTCAAAAATTATTTACAAAAATTACAAAAAAAAAATAATCATAATAGATAGGTTTTCAGATTCTACCATTGCTTACCAGCATTACGGTATGGGTTTAAATTTGAATATAATAAAAAATTTAAATGCCTATATTATTGGTAAATTTAAACCAGATCTTACCTTTTTATGTACTGTTAATAACAAGAATATGAATAACAGACTAAAAATAAGATCAAATAACAATAGATATGATAATTTTGAAATTAACTTTTACAATAAAGTTCAAAAAGGTTTTCTTAAATTATCAAAAAATAAAAAAAAATATATTTTATTAGATTCGAATAATTCGACACCTGCTGAAAATTTAAATAGAATTATCAAAGAATTTAAAAAAATAGCAAAATAATTGAATGTCAAATACACTAATAGGCTTAGGCGATGTTTTGAATGATTTAATTAACTTACATAACTCAAACAGACTTCCAAATAAATTATTATTAAGTGGCACACAAGGAATAGGTAAAGGAGTATTATCCAAACACCTTCTAAATTATATTCTGTCTAAAAACGAGCCGTTTGAATATGATCTAAAAAAACTCCAAATTAATCCTAGTAATAAATCTTTTAAATTATTTGAAAATAATGCACATCCCAATGTTTTTAAAATTCATAAAAAAAAGGACAAAAAAAATATTGATATAGTCCAGATAAGAGAAATGATTAAATTTCAAAATAGTTCATCATTTAATAATAAAACACGATTTGTATTAATTGAGGATGCAGATCTGCTTAATGTAAATTCTATAAACGCATTATTAAAATCTCTTGAAGAGCCAAATAATAATTTTTCTTTTATTTTAACACATAATTCAAATAAAACCGTCTCAGAAACTTTAAAATCAAGATGCATAGAATTCAAAGTAAATTTAAAAAATGAATTTGTAGAAAATATTGTTAACTCTTACTTTTCTGAAAATGTATACGATCAAATTTCTTTAGATTTTAAAAATTATTATCATAATCCTGTTTTTTTAATTAATTTGTCAATTTATTTTAATGAAAATAACTTAGATATTCAAAATTTTAGCATTGAAGATTTATTATATGAAATCACAATAAACCCATCACATTTAAAAGATGAATTTATATTATTAAATCTTAATCTTTTTATTGAATTATACTTTTATAAAAATATGAATGCTCAAAAAAAAAATATTTTTAAACCAAAAGAATACTTTCTAAAAAAATTATCAAATGTCAAAAAATATAATCTTGATATCGAGACTTTTTTTTTAGAATTTAAAGATTTATTAAAATGAGTAAAAATTTCTATATAACCACACCTATTTATTACCCTTCAGCAAAGCCACATATGGGACATGCTTATTCTAGTATTGTTTCTGACTTTTTTGCAAGGTTTAAAAGAAATGACGGTTATTCCGTTCAATTTTTAACTGGTACCGACGAACACGGTTTAAAAATTCAAAGATCTGCAGAAAAAAACAATATGAAACCAAAAGATTTTTGTGATCAAATATCTAAAACTTTTGAAAATTTATCTAAGACCCTAAATTTATCAAATACTGATTTTATTAGAACGACCGAACAAAGGCATATTAAATCTGTTCAACATTTATGGAAGATTCTAGAGGATCAAAATCAAATTTATATGTCTAAATATGAGGGCTGGTATTCCGTTTCTGATGAAGCATTTTATCAACCTGATGAAATAGAAAGTAAAGAAAATAAACATTTTGTAATAAGTTCTGGTTCTCCAGTTGAGTGGGTTGAGGAGGAGTCCTTTTTTTTTAAATTATCTGAATGGGAAAAACCATTACTAAAGTTTTATGATGAAAATCCAAAATTTATCTTGCCAGAGGGAAGAAGGAATGAAGTCATTAGTTTTGTTAAAAATGGTTTAAAAGATTTATCAGTTAGTAGAAAAACATTTTCCTGGGGTATTAAAATTCCTTCAAATAATGACCATATTATTTATGTATGGCTAGATGCACTTACCAATTATTTAAGTGCTTTAAATTATCCAAATACTAAAGACGAATTATATAAAAATTTTTGGCCTGCTGATGTTCATATAATTGGAAAAGATATATTAAGATTTCATGCTATTTATTGGCCAGCTTTTTTAATGGCAGCTAAATTACCTCTGCCTAAAAGAGTTTATGGTCATGGTTGGATATTATCTGGTGATGAAAAAATGTCTAAGTCAAAGGGGAACATACTCGATCCATTAGAAATTATAGATGCATATGGGCTTGATACACTTAGATATTACCTTTTAAAAGAAGTTTCCTTTGGTAATGACGGAAATATTTCTCAAGAAAAACTTGAAAGTTGTATAAATAGTGATTTAGCAAATAATTATGGAAATTTATGTCAAAGAGTTTTGGCCTTTTGCGAAAAAAATTGTGGTTCTAAAATCCCAACTAGTGATTTTATAAATGATGATTTGGAGATTTTGAAAAATTTCGAAAATTTGGAATATTTGAGAGATTTAATAGACAATCAAAACATCAACGATTATATGAAATTTATTATAGATATGCTTTTTTCATCAAATAAATATTTTAATGATCAAGAACCCTGGAAGAAAAAAAATGATAAAAAGAGACTGAATACAATTGTTTATACTGCTTTAGATTTAATTAGAAAAATTTCTATACTATTAAATCCAGTTATACCTGATACAACCTTTAAGGTTCTTAAAATATTTGACATTAATGACGACAAACTAAAATTTGAAGATATTAATAATCATAAATTTCTGGAGAGTGGAAAAAATATTGGAAAATTAAATATACTATTTAAAAAGATAGAAAATGATTGATTCACATTGTCACTTAGATCACGAGCCTTTAATAAATAATCTAAACGATGTTTTAGAAAGATCCAAAAAGGTTGGAATAGATAAACTTTTAACTATTTCAACTAATATTAACAGTTATAAAAATATTTTAAATTTAATAAACCAAGATCCTATGATTTATGGATCAATAGGAATTCATCCACATGAAGTTCAAACTTCAAATTTTAAGAAAAACTATATTGTTCAGGAGTTTAAAAAATATCAAAAAATAATTGGAGTAGGAGAGTCGGGATTAGATTATTATTATGAAAATAGTCCAAAAGAAACTCAAATAGAAAGCTTTAAAATTCATATAGAGGCTTCAATTGAATGCAATTGTCCAATAATAGTTCATTCAAGAGATGCAGAAAATGAAACTTTTTCAATTTTAAATGACTATAAAAATAGCAATCCTAAAATACTTATGCATTGTTTTACTGGTTCAAAAGAGTTTGCAAAAAAACTTCTTGATCTTAATGCATATTTTTCAGCAAGTGGGATTATTACCTTTAAAAATAGTGTTGAATTACAAGATACATTTAAGTTTTTACCAAATGATAAAATATTAATAGAAACCGATAGTCCTTTTTTAGCACCTATTCCTATGAGAGGAAAAAAAAATGAGCCAAGTTTTATTCAATATACCCTTAAACACTTATCTAAACTAAAGGAGATTGATAAATCTAGCATGGATAATATTACTACCCAGAACTTTGAAACACTATTTTTCAATAATGAAAACTAGATTTACAATATTAGGGTCAGGTAGTTCTCTCGGTATACCAAGAATTGATGGATATTTTGGTAAATGTAATCCAAAAATAAAGCAAAATTTTAGATCAAGATGTTCTGCTTTAGTAACTCATGATAAATTCAATATATTAATTGATACATCTCCTGATTTAAAAACCCAATTATTAAAAAATAAAATTAAAAATATAGATAAAGTTTTTTACACACATCTACATGGTGATCAAACTCACGGTATTAATGAATTAAGGGTTTTTTTCTTAAAAAATAGAAAAAAATTAGATGTCTTTGCAGATAAAATGACTTCTGATTATTTATTAAAATCTTTTAGTTACTGTTTCAAAAATAATTATGGTTATCCCGCAATTTTCAATCTTAACAAATTAAAAACAAAACATACTTTCAAGGTAAAAAAATCGAAGGTTCAAATTGAGTCTTTTCCTGTCAAACATGGAAAAATTAATAGTATTTTGTATAAAGTTAATAACTTATGCGCTTATGCTAGTGATGTAAGCAAAATCAGTGAAAAAGACTACTCAAAACTTAAAAAATTAAATTACTTTATAGTCGATTGTTTAAGATACGATCCACATCCATCTCATTTTAATTTAGATCAAGTTTTAAATTTAGTTAAAATTATCAAACCAAAAAAAACAATTTTAACTAATATGAATAACGAAATTGATTATGTTAAGATACAGAAGCATCTGCCTAAAAATGTTGTCCCTGCCTATGATGGTATGAGCTTTTTAATATAATGGAAATATACTTAAAACTTTTTGAAGTAGTATTTCCCGTCTTTTTTATTGTAGGTATTGGATACTATTTAGGTAAAAAAGATAAGAAATTTGATACTACTTTTATTACAAATTTTGCATCTAACATAGGTACACCTGCGATGGTAATATACGCTATTACCTCAACTGGAATAAATTTTCAGATTTTTAAAGACTATTTTTTCTTTTATCTTCTTGCAATTTTAGGTTTTATTATACTTGGAATTGTCATCTTATTTATGTTGAATACTAAAGATATAATAAGAGAACTTCCTCCTCTAATTCTACCTAACACTGGCAATATGGGTATACCTATATGTTTGTTTGCTTATGGTGCACAAGGACTTGGGGTTGCAGCTGCAATATCATCTTTAATTGTATTACTCCATTTTACACTTGGAATTTTTTTAGCTGATAGAAAATTTAACTTTACAGTGTTGATTAAAAGTCCACCATTTTATGCAATTGTTATATCAGTCCTATTTTTGTATTTTGAAATTAATATGCCACAAGTAGTAATTAATTTGACTGAGTTATTAACATTTGCAACTATTTTTTTAATTCTTATGTCCTTAGGAATTGCTTTAACGAAATTAAAAGTTTTTTCTTTAAAAAATGCAATATTTGCATCAATAGGAAGAGTTATTTTAGGTCCATTAATAGGTTTTTTAATTATTATTTATTTTGATTTATCTGGTTTTGCAGCTGGAGTACTTCTAATTCAAGCATCAATGCCTAGTGCTGTCTTAAATTATCTTATAGCTGCTATTTATTCTCCAAAAACCATAACGGATAGTGTTGCAAGTACAATAGTTGTCTCAACAATAATGTCATTTATAACTTTACCTATTGTTATTTTTATATCGTTAAAATATTTTCCTATATGAGGGGAGCAGTAATAAATCTTTCAGCTTGGCTAATTCTGCCGTTTATGGATGCCATTGCAAAATACCTTTCTTATTCTTTACCTGTATTGCAAGTAACGTGGTTTAGATTTTTTTTTAGTACTCTAATCACTTTGTTATTTATTTTTTTTTTTTCTAGAAATTCTTTAGTTTCTTCTAAAAATTTGAAGTCTCAAATTATAAGAGGATTGCTACTATTAACTTCAAGTGTATTATTTTTTTATTCAATATCGATAATCTCTTTAGCTAAAGCATTAACAATAGCTTTTATTTGTCCATTAATGGTCACTGCTTTATCACCTTATTTTCTAAAGGAGAGGGTAGGGTCAAGAAGATGGACAGCTGTTATAATAGGTTTTATAGGAGTTTTGATTGTAATTAGACCAGGAATTGTAGAATTTAATTGGGCTAGTTTTGCAGCGTTAGGTACTGGTTTTTGTTACGCTTTATATTTAATTGTAACTAGAAAATTAAAAAACACAGATAATGGTTTATTAACATTATTAATCACAAGCACTGTTGGAACCCTAATTTTAAGTTTATATTTACCCTTTATTTGGGTTAAACCAACTTTTTCTGAGTATTTGTTTGCTATAAATATGGGTTTAATAGCTGCCTTAGCTCATGGTATGATTATCTTTTCCTACAATTATTCAGATGCAAGCAAACTGGCACCTTTGGGTTATTTTGAGATAATTACTAATATTCTAATTGGCTATATCTGGTTCTCTGATATTCCTGATAAGTACACTTTTATCGGCCTTTTAATTATCATTCTTTCAGGTGTTTATGTGTTTAGAAGAGAGCAATCTAATAAAATGTAAAGTATACCTTTATATAAAGCAGATTATTAGTATATAATTTTAAACTATTGTAATTATTATATTTTTTATGTTACTTAAAGTAATATATAATATAGTAATATATCTAATTTATCATCTAATCATTAAAATTTTAATTTATATTTGGAGATTTCATCCGAATAAATCACAAAACTTAATTAAAATCCTTAATAATAAAGATAAATTAAACAAAGTAATCCAACAATCTAATAAATTAATGGTATTAATTTGAGAAAGGTGCGGGTGCATAAATCGAAAAAATTAAATTTGTCTCAATTATTTAAATAAATAATAGATGAAAACTGGTAATTTCTATTAGTATTGCATTTATCGAATATAGCATTTAATGAGCCATAGAGGGGTTAATTTTAATGATTTATTGATATATAATGCAACTTATAGATGTAATATAAATATAACAACTACATATGGGTAAAAATTAAAAAAACGTTGATTTTGCTTACTTTTAAACGAAAATTCCCTCTTTTTTCAAGAGTTTTTTCTTAGTTTTAATGCCTCCAGGACCCGAATATCCACCTAAGGACCCGTCAGATCTGATAACTCTATGACAAGGTATTTTAGGTGCATTTGGGTTTTTTCCAACCGCATTTGCTACAGCTCGAGCAGCTTTTGGCTTATTTATGGCTTTTGCGACATCTAAATAGGTTCTAACTTGTCCTTTTGGTATAGTTTTTAGATAATTCCATACTTTTAACTGAAATTTAGTACCTTTTAAGATCATTTTAAAGGAAAACCCTGTTACCTTGTACCTTTTCAGGCACAAAGAACAGTAGTTTTTGGCACGTCGTTGTACGCGCTACCGCCATGCCTTACACCTCGCTATTTTAGCGCTACTCAGCGAAGTTTTCTGCCCTCTAGGCTTGAATCTCTCGATTTTTCCCTAGATGGTCAGTTAAGAGTTGCCTCTTAATTCATTATTAAAGTAACATAAGTGCAATTTTAAAGGTATCACTTTATCGTTGAATTTAATGATTTTTTAACACCTGTGAATAGCGTTAATAACTAACTTGGCTTAACAATTATTAATATAAAATATGAAACATAAAACAGAACAGTCATAATACCTAAGAAATAAACCTCTATAGATTTGCCATTTTTCTTAAACACCAAAAAAGTAAGCAATGTTAATCCAAAAGAAATTATCAAAAAATATATTGGCTCAATTGAGCCATCCATAGACACCATAATTTTAGATTTTAAACTATTGACATTTAAAATCACTTAATATATTACTAGTGATAATTAATTGTTATCAATAGTAATAATATGAATGAACTAACTACAGACTTAAAATTACTTCATGAGGCAACTTTAAATAACCTTAAAAACTCTAAAGCAAACAATACCTTAAGAGCTTATAAATCTGATTTTAAAGACTTTGGAGCATTTTGTGCTAAAAATGGATTGAATTCATTACCAACCGAACCAAAAATAGTTTCCCTGTATCTTACACACCTTTCAAAAAATTCAAAAATAAGCACTTTAAGAAGGAGATTAGTATCAATAAGTATGGTTCATAAGATGAAAGGACATTATCTAGATACTAAACATCCAATTATAGTTGAAAACTTAATGGGAATAAGAAGAGTTAAAGGAAGTATTCAAAGAGGAAAAAAACCCTTACTAATCAATCATTTAAAATTGCTTATTGATACAATAAATGAACAAAAAACTGAGGAAATAAAAAAATTAAGAGACAAATCATTAATATTAATTGGCTTTGGAGGTGGTTTTAGACGAACAGAGCTTATTTCAATTGATCATGAGGATTTAGAATTTGTAAACGAAGGTCTTAAAATTACGATTAAAAAATCAAAAACTGATCAATTTGGAGACGGAATGATCAAAGGACTGCCCTACTTCAATAATGAAATATACTGCCCTGTAAAAAATTTAATAAAATGGCTTGAAATATCTAAGATCAAGTCTGGAACTATTTTTAGAAGATTTTCCAAAGGCTTATCATTAACAGATAAAAGACTTACTGATCAATCTGTTGTCTTGTTGATTAAAGAGTATTTAAATTTAGCAGGCATCGAAAATACAAACTTTGCAGGACATAGTTTAAGATCAGGATTTGCAACGGTTGCAGCAGAGTCGGGTGCAGATGAAAGAAGTATAATGGCTATGACAGGCCATAAAACTACTCAAATGGTAAGAAGATATATAAGAGAAGCAAATATTTTTAAAAATAATGCTTTAAATAAAGTTAAGTTTTAAAATATCCTTTGTTACCTGTTTTATATCATCTCTAAAAACAGTTTTGATATTATTCATGTGTCCAATCCAAAAATTAGTAGAAATTAACCTATCTTTTTGAATAAGAGCAATAGTTTTTTTGTTTAAGGAATGTGACACATGACTGATCGCACCCTCGCAACAGATTAAAAATTTAGAATTAAGTACTATGTTTTCAAGTTCTCTAAAAGAATTTTGATCAATTAATTGTACGGTTTGATTTGAAATTTTGATTTGAGGATTTTTAATATTTTTAAAATATTTAATCTTAAATTTATTCATAGTTTCTACCTTTTTAAATCCTTGAGTGATTATGATGTTACATTTAAATTTTTTTATTAAGGCCTGTAAAAAAAAGTAAATAGAGTTGGGATTAAGATTCATGTAATCGAAATCATGAAAATAATAATCTTTAAACCATTTTT
>CACGTU010000025.1 GCA_902576045.1 uncultured Pelagibacteraceae bacterium
AGTTGATAATGCTATTGTTGAATTAGATTCACAAGAGGTTCCTATAATCGATGGTTCAGCAAAAAAATTTGTAGAATTAATTTTAAAAGCTGGTTTTAGAAATTATGATGATCCCATTAAGTTAATAAAAATTGAAAATAAAGTAGAGCTTAAAGAGGGAAACAAATCAATTTCAATTGATAAATCAAATGTTACCTCAGAAATTGATTTTGAAATAAAATATGAAAATCCAACTATACAAACTCAAAGAAATAAAGTCAGTTTATTTGAGGATGATCTTAATGATATTTTTAACTCAAGAACTTTTTGCCTTTATGAAGATTTAAAAAAATTAGAGGAACTTGGGCTAGGTAAAGGTGGTAGTTTGGATAATGCAGTTGTTGTAAAAGGAAATTCTATCTTGAACAAAGAGGGACTTAGAAATAATTTAGAGTTTGTTAATCATAAAATTCTTGATTGTATGGGTGATCTTTATTTGTCTGGTTATAGAATAATTGGAACGGTAAAATGTTCTCAAGGAGGTCATAGCCTAACAAATAAATTATTGAGAAAATTATTTGCAGATAAAAAAAATTATTCTTTGATTGAAATTAAAGGAAAAAACCTTCCACATTCGTTTGCAAACAGAAGTCAATTAAGATCTATTGCTTAATAATTAGAAATTTTCATAAATTCTGATAAAATTTTTTTATGTCTATTTTATCTAAAATTTTAATTTTGATAGTTTTTTTTAATTTTACTTCTTGCACCAAGAAAGATGAAAAAATTTCAATAGTAGAAGAAAAGAGTTTAGAGATGCAAATGATCGATGCTTATAACGCAGGACTTGAGGAGTTGGAAAAAAATGATGTAATTTATGCTGCAAGAAAATTTAATGAGGCTGAATTACTTTACCCTCAATCTATCTGGGCTCCAAGAGCAGCATTAATGGCTGCCTATGCTTATTTTTCTCAACTATATTATGATGACACAATTGTAGAATTAGAAAAATTTCTACAAAAATATAAAAATCATCCTAGAAGAGATTACGCTTATTACCTGTTAGCCTTAAGTCATTACAATCTAATAATTGATGAAACTAAAGATTTAGAAGAAATACTCAAAGCTGAAAAATATTTTCAAATTATAATTAAAAATTATCCAAATACAGAATTTGCTATAGATTCAGAATTTAAACTTGAACTTATACAAGAAATACTTGCTTCAAAAGAAATGTATCTTGCAAGATATTATGTGGATAGAGAAAAATGGATACCGGCAATTAATAGGTTTAAAACAGTAATTAATGATTATGAAACTACCATATATGTAGAGGAGGCTCTTCATAGATTAGTTGAATTACA
Organism: uncultured Pelagibacteraceae bacterium; assembly: GCA_902576045.1. Lineage (GTDB taxonomy): Bacteria > Pseudomonadota > Alphaproteobacteria > Pelagibacterales > Pelagibacteraceae > Pelagibacter. The sequence goes on from CACGTU010000025.1 coordinate 1,344, forward strand.
TTATAAGTTAGGTTTAGAAGATGAGTCTAAAAAATATGCCTCTTTATTAGGTTATAATTACCAATCGAGTGAATGGTATGAGGAAAGTTATAAAATTTTAAATAAGAATTATGTTAAAACAGCAAAAAAAGTAGACCCAGAAAAAGAGCGGTCAATATTGCAAAAATTTAAAGATCTACTTAAATAAGTTGATCAGATGAATAAGGAAGTTGAAAAAATATATAAAAGAAAGATTAAAGAATTCCAAAAACATAACAAATTATATTATGACAAAAGTGCCCCAGCTATTTCTGATAGAGAATTTGATGAACTTAAAGCCGATATAATAAATTTAGAAAAAAAATATTCTTTCCTAAGAAGTACAAAATCCCCATCTGATTCTATAGGTTTTAAACCATCTAAAAATTTTGAGAAGTTTAAGCATAAAGTACGGATGTTATCTTTGTCCAACGCATTTGATAGAGAGGATCTTATTAATTTTGAAAAAAAAATCTTAAATTATCTAAATGAAAAAATTTCATTAGAATATAGTGTTGAACCAAAAATTGATGGTATCTCGGCGTCTTTGACTTATTTAAATGGCAATTTAACTTATGGTGTTTCTCGTGGTGATGGGAGTGAAGGTGAACTTATAACAAACAATTTAAAAACCATCAAAGATATCCCACATAAAATATTAAAAAAAAATATCCCTAAGGAAATAGAAATAAGAGGGGAAGTTTTTATTGAAAAAAAAGATTTTGAAAAACTAAAGGATAACTTTGCAAATCCTCGAAACGCAGCATCAGGATCACTTAGGCAAAAAGATCCTAAAGAAACATCTAAGATTCCACTTAAATTTATAGCTTATACATTTGGATTTATAAGTGAAAATAAATTTAAAAATCAGTCTGATTTTTTGAATGAGCTAAAATTCTGGGGATTTTTAACAAGTGATTATAATAAAGTAATAAAAAGTACCGATGAGCTTTTTATATTTCATGAGCAATTTGAAAAGAAAAGATTTGATTTGAATTATGATATTGATGGATTGGTTTATAAAGTGAATAGTTTACAGTTACAAAAAAGATTAGGATTTACCTCAAATGCCCCTAGATGGGCAATAGCACACAAATTCTCTGCAGATCACGCATATTCTGAAATTTTGAATATCGATATCCAAGTTGGAAGAACAGGAGCTTTAACACCTGTTGCAAAAGTCAAACCAGTAAATATTGGAGGTGTAGTGGTATCAAATGCAACCTTACACAATGAAGATGAAATTATAAGAAAAGATATAAGAATTGGTGACACAGTAAAAATTGAAAGAGCAGGAGATGTTATCCCACATGTTTTAGAAGTAGATATAAAAAAAAGAGACGGAAAATCAAAAAAATTTAATTTTCCAAAAAAATGTCCCTGTGGTTTCGATACTATAAAAGAGTTTAATAAAATTACAAAAAAATACGATGCTGTGAGACGTTGTCCAGATAAAGGATTTGAATGTGAAAAAATTGCAGTGGAAAAAATAAAACATTTCATATCAAAGGATGCAATGAATATTGATGGTTTAGGAAAAAAAGTGGTAGAAAAATTTTGGGACTTAAAATTTATAAAATTACCCCAAGATATCTATAATTTAGATTACCAGAAAATTTCCTCTCTTGATGGATGGGGATCACAATCAGCTTCAAATCTTAAATTTTCAATTGAAAATTCAAAAAAAGTTACATTAGATAAATTTATTTTTTCGTTAGGAATAAGACATATTGGAATAGAAAATGCTAAAATAATTGCCGATTTTACAAAAAATATAAAAAGTTTTTTAAATCTTTTAAAAAAAGATAAAATTAAAGAACTAATTAACATTGATGGAATAGGAGAAACTCAAGTTAAATCTTTAGAAAAATTCTTTCAAAATCAAACAAATATTAAAGTTGTAGAAAAATTATGTGAGATACTGAGCGTTAGAGATAGAGAAGTTAAAAATAAAGGTAAATTAAAAAATGTTTCTTTCATGTTTACTGGCAAACTTCAAAACATTAGTCGTGCAGAGGCTAAAAGTTTAATTGAAGAAAATGCCGGCAGTATTGTTAGCAGTGTAACAAAGAAATTAGACTATCTAGTGACCGGTGAAAAACCAACAAATAGAAAAGTAGAGCAGGCAAAAAATTTGGGAATTAAAATACTTACGCAAAAAGAGTGGTCTGATTTACTGAATTAGTTTTGCAAGCCACTTTCTCTCTTTATTATTGAGATATTCTGATATTTTTGAGTAAGTTTCCAAGTGGTAAGAAAAAATATAATCTTTTTCAATTTTTGTTAGCAAATTTTCATTTATTAAATCTTTTTCAAGAGGAGCAAAAGTTAAGTTTTTAAAAAAAAGATTTTCATTATTTCCATCAATATAGACTAAATTTTCAATTCTTATCCCAAGCTTGTTTTCCAAATAAATACCTGGCTCATTGCTAACAATCATACCTTTTTTGAGTTTTATAAAATTTTTTTTAGATATACTTTGCGGACCTTCATGGACATTCATAAAAAACCCAACTCCGTGCCCAGTTCCATGTCTATAGTCTAAATTTATAGAGTTAAGACTTTTTCTAGCAAGTTTATCTATATTATTTCCATTTTTTAATTTATCTATTTTTGACATTGCAACTGCTATATGACCTTTCAAAACCCTTGTATAAAGCTCTTTAGTTTTTTTACTAGGATCACTAAAAGAAATTGTTCGTGTAATATCAGTTGTGCCCCATTTGTATTGCCCACCTGAATCTACTAATAAAAGATGATCTTTATTAAGTTTACGGTTTGATTTTTTATTGGATCTATAGTGAATTATTGCACCGTTTGGTCCTGACCCTGCAATTGTGCTAAAGCTTGGAAATAAATAATTTTTGCTTTGCTTTCTGAAACTCTCCAATTTTTTTTCAACCTTAATCTCATCTAATTTTCTTATATTTGAATTTTTTATCCAGTATAAAAATTTTGTAACTGCAACACCATCTTTAATATGTGCTTCAATCATATTTTTAATTTCAGTTTTATTTTTAATAGATTTTAAATCATTAATTGGATCATATTTTTTTTTAATTAAAAACTTTGAATTAATTAATTTTTCATTAAAAACCGAACAGGTTTTGCTATCTATGCAAAATGTTTTTCCTTTTAATGAGCTTAGTATTTTAAAAAAATCATCTTTCTCATGAAAAGAAATTTTGTTTTTTAAAAATTCTTTTTTTATATTTTTTAATTTTTTAATATTTCCAAATAGTATTATGTTTTTATTGTTAGTTAAAATAGCTTGAAAATTGGCTATCGGAGAATTTGGTAAATCTTTACCTCTAATATTAAGTAGCCAGCAAACATTTTCCCCTGAGCTGATAAATAAATTATCTAATTTTTCACTTTTAAGAATTTTGTTTAATCTATTAATTTTGCTTTTTGAACTCTCCCCAACAACTGAAGAATTTATTTGATAAATTAAATTATCTTTATTAACAATCTCAGCTTTGGTTTTGAATAGATTAGAGTCTACTGGAAATAGATTACAAGAGTTATTAAAATATATTTTTAAAGTTTCTGTTGTAAATAATTTTGGGTCAAAACCAATGTTAAGTCTAGCACTATTTTTTAATATATCTTTTGGCCATTCGTAAGGTATTTCATGAATTTTAAATTTTTTTCCTGACTGTTTTTTTGCTTGTATTGTGTATCTGCCATCAATAAACAAATGATTTGAGTCTTTCAAAATTAATACAAAGCCTGCGGATCCAGAAAAGTTTGCAACAATTTCAAGTTTATTTATTTTTGAATATTCTGTAAAAAACTCATCGTTTTTTGGTACTATGTATCCATCTAGATTATTAAGATTAATTAGGTTTTTAATTTTATTTATCATTTAATTTTTTTTGATATCTTAGCCATCCTGGACTTCTAATTGTTTCATCAAATTCAATATCTTGGTTAAATTCAAAATCTTCCTCGTTTTCATCAATAAAATTGTTATTTTTTTTTAAATTTTCATCTGGCAACTCATCAATAAACCTAGATGACATACTATCAATCCAATCACCTTGATAAAATCTGTTCATAGAAAAGGATATTTTCGCTATTTTTTTTGCCCTGGTTATCCCAACATACGCCAATCTTCTTTCTTCTTCCAAACCATTTTCACCTTTTTCTTCTATGCTTTTTTGATGAGGAAACAGACCTTCCTCCCATCCTGGTAAAAATACAACATCAAATTCTAAACCTTTTGAAGCATGCATGGTCATAAGGTTTACTTTCTCAGTTTCCCAATCTTGATCCAGAGATGTTGCAAGTGCAACATGTTCTAAGAAACTTTCAAGATTATCAAATTCTTTCATTGCACTTAATAATTCCTTTATATTTTCTAATCTATTTTCATTTTCTAAATCTTTTTTGTTTTTTAACATTTCACTATATCCAGATTCATCCAAAACAAGTTGCAAAAGTTTATTATGATTTATTTTGTTTTTTAAGTCTTCTCTCCACTTTTGTAAAAGATTTAACAATGAATTTAATCCCAATTTAGTTTTTGGTTTAATTTTGTTTTCTTCAATAAGTTTTCTTGCTGCATTTTCCAAAGTAGTTTTATTTATTTTTGCATACTCATTGATCAATTTAATTGTTGTATCTCCAATTGACCTCTTAGGAACATTAATTATTCTTTCAAAAGATAAGTCATCAAAAGGTTGATAAATAACTTTTAAATATGCAACACAATCTTTAATCTCAGCTCTTTCATAAAATTTTATACCCCCAACAATTCTGTAAGGAAGTCCTATTTTTAAAAATCTTTCTTCAAATTCTCTAGTTTGAAATATAGCTCTAACTAAAATTGCCACTTCATTAAGAGAAAAATCTTTTTTAAGTCTTTCAATTTCTGCACCAACTTCGGTTGCCTCGTCTTTGACATTTCTAAAACAACTTAAACTTACCAGCTCTCCATCATCATGACTAGTGAACAAAGTTTTCCCTACTCGATTTTGATTATTTTCAATTAATTTAGATGCAACACTCAAAATATTTTGTGTTGATCTATAATTTTTTTCCAAACGAATAACCTTAGTATTTTCATAAACTTTATCAAATTCTAGAAAGTTTTTTATTTCCGCACCTCTCCAACTGTAAATTGATTGATCATCATCCCCAACACAACAAATATTTTTATTATGACCTGAAAGATGTCTTAACCATTCACTCTGAATAAAATTGGTATCTTGATATTCATCAACTAAAATGAATTTAAATTTTTTAGAATATAACTCGGCAATATCAGTATATTTTTCAAATATTTTTAAAGTGTGCAAAATTAAATCACTAAAATCCGCTGAATTTAAATTTACCAATTTTTCCTGGTAAATTTTGTAAATACTCAAAAAATTTTTTTCTAAAGGATCTTTTCTTTTCAGAATAACATCTTGAGGATAAAAACCTTTATTTTTCCATTTATCAATAATGGCCAGAATGAACTTTGGAGATATTTTTTTTATGTCTACATTCTCTGCTTTACATATATTTTTAATAAGTCTTACCTGATCATCTTGGTCTATAATTGAAAAATTACTTTTAAGTCCAACAGCATCGGCGTGTTTTCTAAGAAGTTTTGCACTAATTGAATGAAAAGTCCCAAGCCATGGTAATCCCGTAGCATCTTTCCTGAGCAATTTAGACACTCTTAATTGCATTTCTTTTGCAGCTTTATTTGTAAAGGTGACAGCTAAAATTTGGTTCGGAAATGCTTTATTTTTTTTTATTATATGTGCAATCCTTGAAGTAAGAACTTTAGTTTTACCTGATCCAGCACCAGCTACTATCAAAAGAGGACCATCTAAACATTCTACTGCTTCTCTCTGATTTTCGTTTAAATTACTTAAATATTCTGAATTTAACATCTAATTTTTTATAGTATAAGCCATATTAAATTTTATGAGGAAAAGAAAAAAAATAGACTCTCCCACAATTATTTTGTCATCAATTATTGTTGTTTTTACAATAATTATATTTTTATCATTACCAGTTTTTTTTAATTATAAAAGTATACAAAATGAAATAGAAAATAAATTTTTTTCAGATTTTAAGATTAATTTAAAAATTTTAGATAATATTTCTTTTAGAGTGCTTCCAAGACCACATTTGTTGATTAAAAAGGCGAATCTCGATTTTAATTTGCAAGATGAAAAATCTGCAATCGCGGTGGTAGAAAACTTAAAACTTTTTATCCCAAGTAACAAAATTTATTCAAAAAAAAACATAATTATTACTGACGCAAAGTTTCAAAATATTAATTTAAATCTTAAAATAAGTGATATTAAAGATATTAGAAACCATCTTTATTACAAAATTAATAAACCAATTAATATATCTAACATAAAAATATTTCTTAATGATAATAAAAACAATGTAATATTAATTGCACCTATCAAAAAGGTTAATTATCAGATAAATGAGAATTATTCAGCAAAGGAATTTCAATTAAAAGGTTCAATATTTGATATTGAATTTAAATCAAATTGGAGAAGAAGTTATAATGAACCTAAATCATCTTTAAATGAATTAAATTTTAAAAACCCAAATATATATATTAAAAATTTATTTGAATATGAAAACGAAAGGGAATTTAAAGGCAGTAGTTCAATTGATTTTTTAAATGAAAATATTTCATTTAATTATAATTATAAAGATCATATAATTAAAATTGATTCACCAGAAAAAAAAAATAATCAAAAAATTAAATTTAATTCAATAATAGAACTTGATCCATTTTATATAGATGGAGAAATAACATTTGAAGAAAAAAAAGTAAGTTTTGTTACTGATTATATATTAAATTCAATTTCGAATGCTGATAAAAAATTATTAGAAAATTTAAATGGAGAATTGAAACTATCATTATCAAATTTAGATAATAAAATTTTAAGTAATGGAAAAATTTCACTACTTATTAATGAGGGACAAATTAAAGCTTTAAACTCCTTTTTTGATATGGATAAAATAGGCATAATTAAATCTTCTTATAATTACTTGATTAATGAAGGTGAGCTTTTTTTTGTGACTAAAAATGTGCTAAATGTTAACAATCAAAAAGAATTGGCTCGAAAATTTCAACTTAATTTAAAAAAGGTCAAAAATATTAATAAAGTATACTTTGATTTTGTTAGAAATATCGATACAGGAGATATGTTTTTATCAAATATATTTATTAATGATAAAAATTCACAAAATCTATTAGAAGAAATAATTAAAACTAATAATATGTTAGTCCTCAAATCTACTTTGAGAGATATCTTGCCTTAATAGGGTTTTGTCATCTTAAGAGGATTTACAATTTTATCATATTCTTTTTCATTAATTAGTCCTGATTTCAAAGTCTCATACTTAAGTTTAGTCCTATTTTTCAATGCAGTTTTTGCAATTTTGGCTGCATTATCGTAACCAATTTTAGGTGCAAGCGCCGTTACAAGCATTAAAGAATTTTCTAAATGTTCTTTTATCTTTAATTTATCGGCCTTAATTCCATTCACACAAAATAAACTAAAATTTTTTACGCTGTCTGCAATTAAATCAATCGACTGAAGAATATTGTGAGCAATTAAAGGTTTAAAAACATTTAATTCAAAATGTCCATGAGAACCAGCAACAGTAATTCCTGTATGGTTTCCAATAACTTTAGCACATACCATTGTTACAGCTTCGCATTGGGTTGGATTTACTTTACCAGGCATAATTGATGAGCCAGGCTCATTTTCTGGCAAAATTAATTCACCATAACCTGCTCTTGGTCCTGAACCTAAAAATCTTATATCGTTGGAAATTTTCATCAAAGCGACAGCACATGTGTTTAAAGCTCCTGAAAAATTAACAATAGCATCGTGTGCAGCAAGTTCAGAAAATTTATTTGGTGCAGTCTTAAATTTGATATTACAGAATTTTCCTATCTCTTTAACTATTTTTTTATCAAAGTTTTTTTTTGTATTTATTCCTGTTCCAACAGCGGTGCCGCCTTGCGCCAAAAAAAGAATATCGCTTAGACAATATTTTATTCTATCTAAACTCTTTTTTATTTGCTCATAGTATCCAGAAAATTCTTGGCCTAAAGTAAGTGGAGTTGCATCTTGAAGATGTGTTCTTCCAATTTTAACAATTTTCTTAAATTCAACAGATTTTTTCCTTAGGGAATTTTCTAAAATTTTTAAGTTTGGAACTAACTTATCTATTGTTTCTTTTGCTATTGAAATATGCATAGCAGTAGGAAAAACATCATTTGTTGATTGTGATTTATTTACATGATCATTTGGATGAACTGGTTTTTTTGATCCTTTTTTTCCTTTAAGGATTTGAATTGCTCTATTAGCGATAACTTCATTTACATTCATATTTGTTTGAGTTCCAGACCCTGTTTGCCAGACTTTTAAAGGAAAATTTTCATTTAATTTTCCAGCAATAACCTCATTTGAGGCTTTAATTATTGCATTGGCTACTTTGCTTGAAATTAATTTATCTTTTTTATGAACTATTGCAGCAGATCTTTTAATTATTGCTATTGATTTAATTATAGACAGATCAACTAGTATTTTTCCTATATTAAAATACTTATTTGATCTTTGAGTAGATGCCCCCCAATATTTATTATCAGGTACATTTATTGATCCAATGCTATCGAATTCTTTTCTAGTTTTCATTTAATTGAATAAAATTTCAAATTATTTATATACTAGTATTTAATAATCTTACAGGAGTAAAATGACAAACTTTCAAAAAGTAAAAATATTTATGCAAACATTTGGCCAGGAAGTAAAATCAAAACCTTCTTTTAGTTCAGAAAAAATAAATGATTTAAGATATAATTTAATTAAAGAGGAACTAGGTGAATTAAAGCAAGCAATGGACGATAAGGATCTATTAGAAGTTGCTGATGCTCTTACTGACATACTTTATGTGACTTATGGGGCAGGCATAGCCTTTGGGATTGATTTAGATAGATGTTTTGAAGAAGTTCAAAACTCTAATATGAGCAAATTAGGAGAGGATGGAAAACCAATTTATAATGAAGCTGGAAAAGTAATGAAAGGACCTAATTATTTTAAACCAGATTTGTCAAAATTTGTTAAATAATAGTTAACCATTGGGGTTTTTTAAATAAGATTTTAGCATTTTCGCAGTTAAGCTCCTTATCAAATTCAAATTCTTTTTCTTTTATTTTAATTAGTGCAAAAGGTTTACTATTATTAATTAAAACTTTTCCAATTTCAGCATTATTTACTTTAAGGATTTCATTATCTATATTTCCCTCTAAAAGTGTAAAAGGAAGTATTCTTTTAATCAATTTATTTTTATGTTTAATTCTAGCTGTATTTTCCTGTCCAACATAACAACCTTTCTTAAAATCTATTCCTTTTAATTCCTCAAAATTACATTCGATACCAAATAATTTATTTTGTAGCTCTTTTGTATCTGTTTGAGGAACTCCTAGAGAATGACTTAAATTATAATATTCATCAACATTTGATGATTGTAAATTTAGTTTTTTTAAAGAAAGATACAACTTCTCAAGATTTATAATTAGTCTTGCACCTAATTCAGTATGCCTTGGATCTAATAATATAGTATCCTCTCTATATTTTGTTGTATATCCATTTTGATCTTTAGAGTTTTCTAGCTCTAAAAATCTATTTTTATGAAGTGCTGCCACAACAAACTCATTACTGAGATTTAAAATATCGACTTTAGATCTTAGTTTATATAATGTTAATTGTTTATACAGTTCATCTATGATTTTTTTCTCACAATCTAAAAAATAACCTGACTTATGCTTTATGACTATAAAGTCATATAAGTATTTTCCTTGAGGACTTAACAAAGCAGCAAAACATGAATTGTTTTCAGATACTGTATTAATATCATTCGTGATAATGTTTTGAAGAAATTCTTTTACATCATCTCCGCTTACATAAAGTAAACCTCTATCCTCTAAAATATACACATTATTTTTTTTCATAATTGATTGATCTAAGATATTAATATAATAACTTTTTTGAAAAATGTTAGATTTAATCATAAAAAATGGATACTGCTATATAGATGGAAATCTTACTAAAACAGATATTGGCGTATCAAACAGTAAAATTTCTCACATTGGAAATCTTGAACATGAAAAAAGCAAGGATATTTACTATGCAAACAATCTAACTGTTTTACCTGGATGTTTAGATACACAAGTTCATTTTAGAGAGCCAGGATCTACAGATACTGAAGATCTTCATTCAGGAAGTAGAGCGGCAATTGTAGGAGGTATTACAGGTGTATTTGAAATGCCAAATACAAATCCGCCAACTTCAAATAAAAAAGAATTTCAAAGAAAACTGGATCTTGCAAAAAATAGAATGTACTGCAACCATGCTTTTTATTTTGGTGCAACAGCTGATAATGCTGATGATTTAGCAAGTTTAAAAACATTAGAAGGATGCTGTGGAATAAAATTATTTGCAGGATCTTCAACTGGAAATTTATTAGTTGCTGAAGAAGATGACATTGACAAGGTTTTTCAAAATAGTTCTAAAGTTGTGGCAGTACATTCTGAAGATGAAGCAATATTAAATACAAATAAAAAACTTATTAAAAACGGAGATGTTCATACACATCCAGTATGGAGAAGTGTTGAGTGTGCATTATCCTCTACAAGAAGAATAGTAAGAATTGCCGAAAGATATAATAAAAAAGCACATATCCTTCATATAACAACTAAAGAGGAAGTAGATTTTTTATCTCAACACAAAGGAAATATTACATTTGAAATTACGCCTCAACATTTAACACTTCATGCCCCTGACTGTTATGACAAACTTGGTACTTATGCCCAAATGAACCCTCCTCTAAGGGATAAATCACACTATGACAGATTATGGTATGGGGTTAGAAATAATTTTAATG
>CACGTU010000026.1 GCA_902576045.1 uncultured Pelagibacteraceae bacterium
AATTAAAAAAATACTAACTAAAAATTTTGAGGTTTTAGAATTTAAAAAACTGATTACAGATTGATAATCATTATCATAAATAGATACAAAATTTAGAATAAACCAAAACATCAGAGGTATTAAAATCAGTGAGCTAATTTTTAAAAACAGCCATTTTTTAGTAACAGATTTCATTAAATCAAATTTCTCCCAATTAGATAAATTAAGATTGTTAATATAAATGATCCAATGATTACAATGGAACCGGTAATTTTTGTTATTTTTAAATCAAATCCATAACCTAAATCCATAATAATATGCCTGATCTCACTTAACATTTGAAAACTAAAAGACCAAATAACACCTACAACAAAAAATTTTCCAAAAAATGAATTTAAAAAATAGTTTACCGATTTATAAGTTTCCTCACCTAATAACAAAGAGAAAATCCACAAACATAAAAGTGAAATGACAATTATATTTATTATTCCCGTAATTCTTGTTGTAATTGATACCAACGATGAAATATGCCATTTATAAATTTGAATATGAGGAGATAGAGGATTGTTTTCCATTTTAATTATTATTTATAATAACTTCTGCAATTTCGACAGAATTTAATGCCGCCCCACGAAGAAGATTATCTGAAACAATCCAGAGATTTAAACAATTTTTTTTTGTTTTATCTTCTCTTATCCTAGAAATAAAAGTCTCATTTTTTCCCGTAGCCTCAACTGGTGTTGCATATCCACCATTTTCTCTTTTATCTATAACAGAACAACCTGGCGCATTATTTAAAACATCTTTAATTTTCTCTAAAGAAAATTCTTGTTCAAATTCAATGTTTACAGATTCTGAATGAGATACTAAGACTGGTATTCTCACACATGTTGCCGACAGCTCAATTCTTGCATCTAAAATTTTTTTTGTTTCATTAGTCATTTTTAATTCTTCTTTTGTATAACCATCTTCTGAAAAGTCATCAATGTGTGGAATTATGTTAAATGCAATTTGTTTTGTAAAATTTTTTGATTTAATTTCTTTGTTTTCTAAATACATTTTAGTTTGTTGTAACAGTTCATCCATTGGGGCTTTGCCTCCTCCCGAAACCGATTGGTAGGTAGATACTATAACTCTTTTAATTTTAAATAAATCATGCAAAGGCTTTAGTACTAAAACTAATTGAGCTGTGGAACAATTAGGATTAGCAATTATATTTTTTTTCATGTTCTGAATATCTTTTGCGTTTACTTGAGGAACTATTAATGGAACATCTGGATCCATTCTAAAATAACTAGAATTATCAATTACTGTTGTGTGTTTTGCAGCTTTTTCTGCATACTGTTCAGAAATTTTTCCACCTGCTGCAAAGAAAGTTATTTTTGCTTTAGAAAAATCATAAGTCTCTAGATTTTCTATTGAATACTTTTTTCCATTGAATTCTAATTGTTTTCCAGCGCTGTTTGGTGATGCAACCAAATAGAGATTATCAATATTCAAATTCTTTTGTTGTAAAACTTCTAAAGTTTTACGACCTACGTTTCCTGTTGCCCCTACAATTGCAATATCCATGGTAATTTTTTGAATAGTTTTATACTAAATAAAAGGTAAATCACAAACTTTTCCGTCAAAAGCTTGATCGTTAATTTTTATTTTTATTGCCTGATTAGCATTCCAATTTGGCTTATTTAGCATGGCTATTCCAATGACTTGATCAAAATAGGGTGAATAACATCCAGATCTTAATTCACCGATCGGATTACTATTTTCGTCCATTATATCAATCGACTCTGTAATATTTATTTTTTTCAAATCTAATTTTACTCCCATTAGCTTTTTACTTACACCCTCAGACTTAATTTTTATCAATTTTTCTTTTCCCAAAAAATTAATATCACTATCCACATTTACAAATTTATCAAATCCACACTCCAAGGGATTGTCATTTATATCAATATCATTTCCATAAGATAAAAGTGCGCTCTCAATTCTTTCTATTAAATTGGGACAGCCAGGTTTTACATCAAGGTCTTTACCTTTCTCAAACAAAGTATCATATAAATCTAATCCAGATTTAGTATGTTCAACATATATTTCGTATCCACCTTGCTTAGACCAGCCTGATCGAGCAATTAAATGTTTTGTTCCTTTAAAATCATAATAATCAAATCCAAAAAACTTTAGTTGAGTAATTTTTTCACCAAATATTTTTTCCATTAATTTAAAAGATTTTGGTCCTTGAACTGCTATTATATTCACATCTGGTTCAAAAATATTTACAGAAAAATTGTTACCGATGGCCAGTCCTTTTGCAAAAAGTAAAACATCTGAATCTGCTATAGATAACCACCATCTATCTGAACTTAGTCTTAAAACTACTGGATCATTTATTATTCCACCTTTGTCATCTATAATTGGACAGTAGTAACATCTACCATCTTTAGATTTTGATAGATCTCTACATGTCATAAGCTGGACTAGCTTTGCCGAGTCTTTTCCATTTATCTCAACTTGTCTTTCTCCTGCTACGTCCCAAACTTGAACTGACTTTTTCAAATGGTGATAGGAGTCTTCAAGTGATCCGAATGCAGCTGGTAGCAACATATGATTATATGTTGTATATGCTGTAACTCCTTGTTCTTCTATTCTAGAGGTGTAAGGAGTGCTTCTTAATCTTCTTGATTTAGCTATAGAGAATGTTTTCATTTTTTAAAATTAAGAGATCTTTTCTCTTATTTTAAAAGATTTTTCAAACATTATTCCTTAGCTTTTTTTCTAAGTTCAAATTTTTGAATTTTTCCTGTTGAAGTTTTTGGTAATTCACAAAATTCAATTTTCTTTGGTACTTTAAATCCTGCTAAAGTTTCTTTACAAAAATCAATTAATTCCTTCTCGCTTGTTTCTTTATCTTGAACTTTTTCAATAAATGCACATGGTACTTCGCCCCATTTTTCATCAGGCTTCGCAACAACTGCAGCTATTGAAACTGCTGGGTGCTTAGCCAAAGTATTCTCAATTTCAATTGAAGATATATTTTCACCCCCAGAAATAATTATATCTTTTGATCTATCTTGAATTTTTATATAGCCATCAGGATGAGCAACTGCTAGGTCACCCGAGTGAAACCAACCTCCTGCCATAGCTTTATCTGTTGACTCCTTATCTTTGAAATAACCTTTCATTACAACATTTCCTTTAATCATTATTTCTCCCATTGTTTTTCCATCTTTTGGGACGGGTTCTAAGGTTTCTGGATCCATAACCATGACATCTTCTGTATTAGGGTATCTAACACCTTGACGTGCCTTAATTTCATTTTGTTTATCCTCGTCTAAATCATTCCATTGATCATTCCAAGCACACTGTAAAATGTGTCCATATGTTTCAGTAAGACCATATACATGCATTACTTCAAAGCCTAGTGCTTGCATTTTTTTAAATATAATACTTGGAGGAGGTGCTCCTGCTGTTAGAACATATACTTTGTGACCTAACTTTTTTTGATCTTTCTCAGATGCTCCAGTAATCATATTCAACACAATTGGGGCACCACCAAAATGTGTTATCTTATGCTCTACGATTAATTCAAAAATTTTTTTTATGTCAATATTTCTAAGACAAACCGTTTTTCCATTTAACATTGGTATTGTCCATGGATAGCACCAACCATTACAATGAAACATTGGAACAACCGTTAAAAAATTGAGCCTAGCAGGCATATTCCACGCAACAGCACTTCCAGTAGACATTAAATATGAGCCTCTATGATGATATACAACACCTTTAGGATTTCCAGTAGTACCCGAGGTGTAACTCAATGATATTGCCTGCCACTCATCTTTAGGTCTTTTCCATTGAAAGTTTTCGTCTCCAGTGTTCAAAAATTCTTCGTATTCTTTTTCTCCAATTTTTTTTAGTAGTGATTGATCAGCAAAATTATCTTGGATATCAATTATGAGAGGTTTATTTTTAGCAGTTTCTAAAGCTTTATTCACAACAGCATGAAATTGTCTATCTACAATTAATACTTTTGCTTCACTATGATCCAAAATATATGAGACTGTTTTTGCATCTAAACGAATATTAATTGTATTTAATATTCCACCAGTCATCGGAACTGAATAGTGAGCCTCAAAAATTTCAGGCGTGTTACAAGCCATTACAGAGACGGTATCTCCTTCACCAATTCCAATTTTTTCTAATGCGCTCGCAAATTTAATACATCTTTTATATATTTCAGACCAAGTATATGATCTGTCTTCATAAACTATTCCTACATAATCAGGATAAATATCCTTAGCTCTTTCTAAAAAACTTAATGGAGTTAATGGAACAAAATTTGCGTCGTTTTTATCAAGATTTTGATTGTATTTATTCACTTAATTAAACTTAGCACTCATTGTGTATTTGCTACCAGAAATTGCTGATTTGTAATGACTATCAACCCTAGGTACAATTTTATCAAAATAATAATTGCCAGTATTTATTTTATCATCATAAAATTCTTTATTAGCTGAATGATTTTCATAACTTTTTCTTAAAACTTTTAACCAAACAAATGCTAAAGATGTATAACCAAAGTACTTCAAATAATCGTTGCATGATGCGCTAATGTCATCTTTTGGTGTATTGCCCTCTGGATCCATCCATTTGGTAAAGTCTATTAGGACATCTTTTAAATTTTCTAAAATTAATGTTTTATCTTTAATTTTATCAATTGATTTACAAAGCTTAATTTCTTCATCAATTAAAGATAAAAAATTAGTAAATATATTTTTTTGGCTTACTTTTCTAAATACAAAATCTATGGCTTGAACGGAATTTGTACCTTCGTAGATAGGGGTAATTCTGTTATCTCTGAATAATTGTTCTATACCTTGATCTTTAGTGTATCCGTATCCACCAAATATTTGAATAGCCTCATTTGTAATATCCATCGCCATATCGGTAAAAAAAGACTTAATAACAGGAGTCATCAATGAAACCATTTCACCTGCTTTTTTTTTAACATTCTGGTCATTATGATTTAAACTCACATCAATTTGTTGTGCCATCCAAAAGGATAAGGCTCTTTCTCCCTCGATAATCGATTTCATATTCATTAAACTTCTTCTAATATCAGCGTGCTGAATTATTAAGTCTGTATCCCCATTTTTATTTTCATTTGACTTGCCTTGTTTTCTCTCTTTTGCATAACTTAAGGCAGTTTGATAAGCTGTTTCTGAAATCCCTAAACCTTGAATTCCGACAATAATTCTCTCTAAATTCATCATAGTAAACATTGAGTTTAGTCCTTTATTTTCAGGACCAATCATATAACCTTTCGCTTCATCAAAACTTAGTACACAAGTTGCTGAACCTTTAATTCCCATTTTAGACTCAATAGACACTGTATTAACTCCGTTTCTCGAACCTACTGAACCATCTTCATTTATTTCATACTTAGGAACTAGAAATAAACTTATACCTCTTGTGCCTTTAGGTGCATCTGGTGTTCTCGCTAAAACTAAATGAATTATGTTTTCTGTTAGATCGTGATCACCTGAGGTTATGAAAATTTTTTGCCCACTTATCTTGTAGCCGTTTCCATTTTTTACAGCCTTTGTTTTTATAAGTCCTAGATCTGTACCACACTGAGGTTCTGTCAAACACATTGTGCCACTCCACTTTCCCTCTACTATTTTAGGAAGATATTTATTTTTTATCTCTTCTGTTCCATGAGTTTTAAGGCAATTATAAGCTCCAATACTTAATTCACTGTAAAGTTTAAACGATAAGCTAGACGAGGATAACATCTCATCGAAAAATGCACTGACAGTTTTTGGCATTCCTTGTCCGCCATACTCAGGGTCACAAGATAAAGATACCCACCCGTCTTCTATAAATTTTGAATACACTTCTTTATAACCTGGAGGTGTTCTTACAACTCCATTTTCATAAATGCATGGTTTTTCATCACCAACTTTTGCTAATGGTAGAATTAAATCCTGATTTATTTTCGCAGCCTCTTCTAATATATTTTTTACTAGGTCTGATGTAACTTCTTTGTTTTTTTCTATTTCGTTATATTCTTTATTGTCTTTTAGATGTTCAAAAAGAAACATCATATCATCTATGGGAGCTGAATAAATTGTCATAATTATTTTATCAAATTAAATTAAAATATTTAATTTTGCAAACAGGCAATGATTGCATCACCCATTTGTGAGGTGGATACTTCCTTAGTGCCTTGAGACATAATATCTTTTGTTCTTAAACCCTTGTCTAAAACGTCCTGAACTGATTTTTCTAACAAATCAGCTTCTTTGTCTAAATCAAGAGAATATCTTAATGCCATTGCAAAACTTAATATAGTAGCAATAGGATTTGCAAGACCTTTACCAGCGATATCCGGAGCTGAACCATGAATAGGTTCATACATTGCTCTCATTTCGCCATCTTTATTTTTTGCACCAAGTGATG
This sequence comes from uncultured Pelagibacteraceae bacterium, assembly GCA_902576045.1. Taxonomy (GTDB): domain Bacteria; phylum Pseudomonadota; class Alphaproteobacteria; order Pelagibacterales; family Pelagibacteraceae; genus Pelagibacter. The sequence continues at coordinate 6,442 of CACGTU010000026.1, forward strand.
CTGAGGGCAATAATCCAAGAGATCCTGTTAACATCGAAGCTTCATCTGAAAGCATATCGCCAAATAAATTATCTGTTACAATAACATCAAATTGTTTAGGATTTCTAAGTAATTGCATAGCACAGTTATCAGCTAACATATGACTTAATTCTACATCTTTATATTCTCTATCATGTAAAGCTTGAACATCTTCTTTCCAAAGCAATCCTGCCTCCATGACATTTGATTTTTCACATGATGTTACTTTGTTCTTTCGTTTTCTAGCAAGATCAAAAGCTACTTTTGCAACTCTTTCTATTTCACTCGTTGTATATGTATGAGTATTTATTCCTTTTCTCTCTCCATTATCTATTGGTTTAATACCTCGAGGTTCTCCAAAGTAAATTCCACCGGTCAGCTCTCTTACAATCATGATGTCTAGACCAGAAACTATTTCTGGCTTTAGAGTAGAAGCATCAACTAATTGCTTAAAGCAGATTGCAGGTCTTAAATTTGCAAAAAGTTTAAGTTCCTTTCTTAATTTTAGTAAAGCTCTTTCAGGTTTTTTTGAAAATTCTAGATTATCCCATTTAGGACCACCTACAGCTCCTAAAATAACCGCCTCACACTCTAATGCTTTATAAAAAACCTCATCTGTAATTGGAGTACCATGCTTATCATATGATGCCCCACCAGCTAAATCTTCATCAATTTCAAAGTCTAAAGATTTATTTGTGTTAAACCAATTTATAATTTTTTTGACTTCAGCAATTACTTCAGGACCAATACCATCACCTGGAAGCAACAGAAATTTTCTTTTTTTAATTTTAATCATTGAAAATCCAAGGTTTTGAAGACTTTAATTTTTTTTCAAAGGAGTCAATTTTGTCTGATTTCTCTAGAGATAAAGCAATGTCATCTAAACCCTCAATTAAACATTTTTTTTTGAACTCATCTAACTCAAATTTTATTTCATTGTTACCAAAAACTATTTTTTGATCTTTAAGATCAATCAAAATTTTTTCCTTTCTGCTTGAATATTCTGAAATTTGTTTTATTTGCTCTTCACTGATGGTGATTGGTAAAATTCCATTTTTGAAACAGTTATTATAAAATATATCAGCATAGCTTGAGCTAATTACACAAGTAATACCAAAATCTAATAAAGCCCATGGTGCATGTTCTCTTGATGAACCGCAGCCAAAATTTTTACCAGCTATTAAAATTTTAGAATTTGTATAAGGTTCGTTATTAAGTATAAAATTTTCAATTTCTTTACCTGTTTCATCATATCTCATTTCAAAGAAAAGGTTTTTTCCTAAACCAGTCCTTTTAATTGTTTTTAAGAACTGTTTTGGGATTATCATATCTGTATCAATATTAACTATTGGAAGATATGCGGGTATACTCTCTAACGTATCAAATTTTTTCATTAATTTTCGTACTTTCTTACATCATCCAAATTTCCAGATATTGCAGCAGCAGCTGCCATACCTGGGCTAACTAAATGAGTTCTTCCACCTCTTCCTTGTCTTCCCTCAAAATTTCTATTTGAGGTCGAGGCACACCTTTCTTCTGGCTTAAGTTTATCGGCATTCATAGCAAGGCACATGGAACAACCCGGCTCTCTCCACTCAAAACCAGATTGCTTGAAAATTTTATCTAAACCTTCTTGCTCTGCTTGTTCTTTTACTAACCCGGAGCCAGGCACAATAATAGCATTAACGTGTGAAGCAATTTTCTTATCTTTTAAAATTTTAGCAGCATCTCTGAGGTCCTCTATTCTCCCATTTGTACAGCTGCCTATAAATACTTTATCAATTTTAATATCTTTAATGTTAGTATTAGGTTTTAAACCCATATAATTTAAAGATCTTGTAATTGAGTTTTTTCTATCCTCATCATTTTCATTATCAGGATTAGGAACTTTGCCATCTATTTCAACAACGTCTTGGGGTGATGTACCCCATGTAACCATTGGTTTTATTTCAGCGCCATCCAATGTTATCTCTTTATCAAAGTGAGCATTCTTATCAGTTTTCAATTTACTCCAATACTCAATAGCTTTATCCCAACTTTCACCTTTCGGTGACATTGGTTTCCCCTTCAGATAATTAAAAATTTTTGTGTCAGGTTCGATAAGGCCAGCTCTTGCCCCTCCTTCTATGGTCATATTGCAAATTGTCATTCTTTGCTCGACACTTAAACTTGAAATTAAATTTCCTGCGTACTCAATTACATATCCTGTTCCACCTGCGGTACCAATTTTACCAATTATTTGAAGAATTACGTCTTTTGATGTTACACCTATAGGTAAACTACCATTTACATTTATTCTAAAATTTTTAGATTTTTTTTGAACTAAGGTTTGTGTTGCCAGTACATGTTCAACTTCAGAAGTACCTATTCCAAACGCTAAAGCACCAAATGCACCATGTGTAGCAGTATGACTATCACCACAGACAATTATGTTTCCTGGTTGGGTAAAACCTTGTTCAGGACCAATTATATGAACAATGCCTTGTCTCTTATCATCCATTCCAAATAATTGGATACCAAATTCCTTACAATTTTTCTCAAGAGTTTCTACCTGAATTCTCGAATCCTCGTCTGAAATTCCTTTAGATCTATCTGTAGTTGGAACATTATGATCTGCTACCGCAAGTGTTAATCTAGGTTGCCTTACTTTCCTGTTTGTGTTTCTCAGACCCTCAAATGCTTGGGGACTGGTTACCTCATGAATTAGATGTCTGTCGACAAATAGTAGAGATGTACCATCATCTTGTTCATGAACAAGATGCTCTTCCCAAATTTTATCGTAAATAGTTTGTGACATTTAGAAAAATATTATTTTTTCTCTGCGGGACTTTCTTGTTTTTGCTCCTCTTTTTTAATTTCTTCTTTTGGAGCTTCTGCTTCTGCCTCTTTTTTAACTTCTTCTTTTGGAGCTTCTGCTACTGCTTCTTTTTTAGCTGCATCAGAGCTTGCATCAGATTTTGGAACTTCTTTTGA
>CACGTU010000027.1 GCA_902576045.1 uncultured Pelagibacteraceae bacterium
TTTCCATTTCTTTTTTTGAAATTTCTATCACTATTAGATCTAAATCTATTTCTTCTTGGATTATTTTTGAAATTATTCATTAATTAGCTTTTGTGCTCACAATGCATCTATCTTTTCTTGATAAATCTTTAAATACTTGTATTTGGTTAAAATTATTTTTTATCAAATATTTTTTCACTTCTTTACTTTGTTTATCTCCAATCTCTAAAATAAGCTTTCCGTTTGTTTTTAATAGTTTTTGACTTTTTTTAATTACCTTAAAAACTTTATTTAAGCCCGATTTTCCTCCAGATAATGCAAGTTTAGGCTCATTTAACTTAACATCCTTATCTAAACTTAAAATCTCGCTATCTTTAATGTAAGGAGGATTAGATAAGATGAGATCATATTTATTAGAAAAGTATTTGTCAACATCGATATTTAAATATTTTATTTTTTTTTGAACTTGGTGCATTTCTGCATTTAATTTAGCAACTTTTAATGCTTTTAACGATTTATCAATAGCTGTTGCTTTGCAATTTTCTCTCTCCTTAATTATCGAAATTATTATGCAGCCAGATCCCGTTCCAATATCTAATACATTTTTATTTGATAGCTTAGGTAAAATCTTTAGCGCTTGTTCAATTATTAATTCAGTTTCAGGCCTAGGAATTAGTACATTTTTATCTACTTTAAATTTATATTTCCAAAAATCTTTAAAGCCAAGAATATGTGCAATCGGTTTGTTTTGTTTTCTTAATTTTAAATAATAATTAAAATTTTCTAAAACTTTATCATTTATTTTATCATTTAAATTTAAAAGAATTGTTTCTCTACTTAATCCAAGTATTTTTGATAAAATTAATTCTGCATCCAACTTTGCTGAATTAAATTTATAAGATTTTAATTGTTTAGATGCATCAACTAATAATTCTTGATAATTCATTATGATAATTTATTTAATTCCTCTTCTTGTGCTTGGATACTCAAATTTTCAATCATCTCATCAAATATTTCACCTTCCATAAACTCTTCTAATTTATGTAAAGTTAAATTTATTCTATGATCGGTAACTCTTCCTTGTGGAAAATTATAAGTTCTAATTCTTTCCGATCTATCTCCTGATCCAATTTTACTTTTTCTGTCTTTGGATCTTTCCTCATCTTTTTTTTGCCTCTCTAATTCATAAATTCTTGATCTAAGAATTTTAAGACCTTTTTCTTTATTTCTTATTTGAGATTTTTCATCTTGTTGACTAACAACTATTCCTGTTGGAATGTGAGTTATACGAACAGCTGAGTCTGTAGTATTTACACTTTGGCCACCAGGACCACTACTTCTAAATACATCAATTCTTAAATCTTTATCCTCAATTTTTACGTCAACTTCTTCAGCTTCAGGCAAAACTGCAACTGTAGCAGCTGAAGTATGTACCCTACCTTGCGTCTCTGTATCAGGTACTCTTTGGACCCTATGAACTCCGCTTTCATATTTTAAAGATGAATAAATATTTTTTCCTTTTATTGAAGCAATAACCTCTTTTAGACCGCCTGCATCACTCTTTGAAATAGAAATTATTTCTAGTTGCCATTTTTTTTTATGACTAACTTTTTCATACATTTTAAACAAATCACCAGCAAACAAACTGGCTTCCAAACCACCTGTGCCAGCCCTAATTTCAATTATCGCATTTTTGGTATCTGCCTCATCTTTAGGAAGTAAAAAAATCTTTATTTTTTTCTCATTTATTTGATTATTTTTTTTTAATTCCTCTAATTCAGTTTCAGCAAGATCTTTCATTTCTTTATCGCCATTTTCATCAGCAATTAAAATCTCTAATTCTGACTTATTTTTTTCAAATTTGCTATACTCCTTTGCTTCTTTGATTATATCATTCAAGTCTGAATATTCTTTTGATTTTTCTGCAAATGAATTTTTATCTATTGCACCGCTTGATAAATCTTTCTCTAATTGAGAATGTTTTGAAATTAAACTTTGAACTTTAGCTAATGGTAGCATTATTTTTTTGGATTATTTTCAATTTCAGCAGCTTTTTTTTCAACCATTGTTACTACTTTTGAAATAATTTCTTCACTTTTAATTTTTTCACTTTCAAGACCATTTATATAGAGCATATGGTTTCCTTTACCGCCCCCAGTTATTCCTATATCTGTTTGAGCAGCCTCTCCAGGGCCATTAACCACACAGCCAATTATAGATAATGTTAAAGGTGTTTTAATATGAGATAGTCGCTCCTCTAGCACTTTAACTGTATTAATTACTTCGAATGCTTGTCTTGCACATGAGGGACATGAAATTATTCTAACGCCTCTATTTCTTAGATTTAGAGACTTCAATATCTCATTTCCAACGTTTATTTCTTTAACAGGATCGTCAGATAAAGAAACTCTTATTGTATCACCTATTCCGTCCAGTAATAACGATCCAAATCCGATTGAAGATTTTATCGTCCCAGGTAAAAAGCTTCCTGCCTCTGTTATTCCAACGTGCAAGGGGTAATCAATTTTATATGACAATTGTCTATAAGCACCAATTGATAAAAACACATCTGAGGATTTAACACTTACTTTTAAATTAAAAAAATCCTCATTTTCTAATATTTCAATGTTTCTTAATGCACTTTCAACAAGAGCCTCAGGGCAAGGTTCTTTATATTTTTCAAGAATATCTTTTTCAAGTGATCCTGCATTCACACCAACTCTAATCGCACAACCATTATTTTTTGCAGCTTTTATTACTTCCTTTATTTTTTGTCTATCTCCTATATTACCAGGATTAATTCTTAAACAATGTGCGCCATTTTCTGCAGCCTCAATTGCTCTTTTATAATGAAAATGAATATCTGCAACTATTGGAGCTTTAACTTGTTTCACAATTTGCTTCAAAGCCTCTGTTGACTCTTTATCGGGACATGAAACCCTTACTAAATCAGCTCCTGCGTTCTCTATTTCTATTATTTGTTTGACTGTGGACTTAACATCTTTTGTTAGAGTGTTAGTCATTGATTGAACAGATATTGGATTATCTCCTCCAATTTTTAAATCTCCAACATTTATTTCTTTTGTTTTTTTTCTATTAATATCTCTAAAAGGTCTTATGCTCATTTTATCGATCTAACTTAAATTCCTTATGCAATGCAGAAATAGCTTTTTTTATATTCTTTTTGTCAACTAAAACCGAGATTTTTATTTCGGATGTTGAAATAACCTGAATATTAATTTTTTGATTGGCTAATGCTTGAAACATTCTAAAGGTAACACCTGGTGTAGTTACCATTCCTACACCAATTATAGATATTTTACTTACATTTTTATCAAAAATTAGTTTTTTAAAATTTATATCCTTGTTTTCATTAACAATTTTTTTTGTTTTGATTAAATCCTCATTTTTTATAGTAAATGTTAAATCTGTTTCTCTTCCATTGGCAGAAATATTTTGTACTACCATGTCAACGTTAATTGAATTTTTTGATAATGGTTTAAAGATAGATGCAGCAATTCCAGGTTTATCTTTTACACCAACTAAAGTCACTTTTGCATCACTCTGGGTAGATGAAATTCCAGTAATTATTTTATTATTTATTATATTTTTTCTTTTAGTGATTAACGTTCCCGATTTTTTTTTAAAAGATGATTTTACCTCTATATTAATCCTATTTAATCTAGCATCCTGAATGGATTCTGGTTGCATTACTTTTGCACCTAATGATGCCATTTCAAGCATTTCTTCATAAGATATGACTTTTATTTTTTTAGCTGATTTGAATTTGTTAGGATCTGTTGTAAAAATACCTTCTACATCGGTAAAAATAATACATTTATCTGCTTTAAAAAATTTAGCTAACATTATCGCAGTTGAGTCTGAACCACCTCTTCCAATTGTGGTAATTCTCTCACTTCGATTTACACCTTGAAAACCAGTAACTATTGGAACACCGCCAGATTTTAAATAACTCAATAATTTACTTTTATTTATTTGGTTTATTCTTGAAAATTTATGTTTATTTTCAGTAAAAATAGGCACTTGCCAGGCTGTCCATGATCTAGATTTGACTCCAAGATGCACTAGTCTTCCCGCAATAAGCGAGCATGAAACTTGCTCACCTGATGAAACTAATACATCGTACTCAGCATCTGAAAAATTATTGCTTATTTCTTTTGATTTTTTAATTAATTCATTTGTAGATCCGCTCATGGCAGAACAAACAACAATAACTGAGTATCTTTTTTTAACATAATTTTTTACTATTTCAGAAACTTTTTTTATTCTTTCAATAGTACCAACAGATGTTCCACCAAATTTTAAAACTACAATTTTCATGAATAAATAATTATTTAATAAAAAATATTGATAAAATACATCTTCTATATAAAGTCAATAAAGTAATGAAAAATAACACAATTAACAAAAAAGAAATAGAAAAATTTTCAAGAATTGCTGATGAGTGGTGGAATCCCACAGGAAAATTTAAACCATTACATAAATTTAATCCAATTAGGATAAAATATATTAAAGAAAATCTAATTGAACATTTTTCATTAAAAAAAAATAATAAACCATTAAAAAAACTAGAAATTTTAGATATTGGTTGTGGGGGTGGATTACTTTCGGAACCAATGTCAAGATTAGGTGCGAATGTAACTGGAATTGATGCATCTCAAAATAATATTAATATTGCGAAACACCACTTAAAAAAAAGTAAATTAAAAATAAATTATTTAAATTGTTCACCAGAAAATTTAAATATATCAAAAAGATTTGATGTGATTTTAAATATGGAGATTGTTGAACACGTAGAAAATATTGATAATTTTATAAAGCAAAGTTCAAAGTTTTTGAAAAAGAATGGCATCATGTTTGTTGCAACCTTAAATCAAACTTTAAAATCTTATTTGTTTGCGATTATAGGTGCAGAATATGTTTTGAGATGGCTCCCAATAGGTACTCATGAATGGGAAAAATTTGTCAAACCTGAAAATCTTATAAGTATTTGCCAAAAAAATTCTCTCAAATTAAAGAGAATTGATGGAATGAAATTTAACCCATTATTTGATCAGTGGAAGGTATCATCAGACAAATCAGTTAATTACATCACTGAATTTGAAAAAGTTTAATTTTCTTTATCCTCAATCCAGGGTAACATTTCAGTTTCTATACCTTCTTCTTTTAGTTCCTTAACATCTTGTAAGGAAGCCCTTCCGTAGATACCTTTTTTTTTATCTTTATATTTATTTTTATTGTAATGTAATGATCTTGCTTCATATGCAAAATTTTCACCTACAAAGTTAAAATTATCCTTAACAAATTTTTTATATTCTCTCAACTTTTGTTTAACTTCTTTAAATTTTAACTCATTGATATTGTTAATTTTTTTTTTACTGTTAGATAAGTTGGGAGACATTAAAGATTTTTCAACTTTAATTGAGTTACAACTCTGGCAACTCAAAAGTTTCATTTTTTTCAAACGATCAAATTCCTTGGATGATCCAAACCAGCTTTCAAATTCTAATTTACAACTTTTGCAAATGAGAGCATACTTAATCATAGTGAATATTTAATAATTATAAGCTTAAATTCAATACGCTAAGATCTGTAATCTGCATTAATCTCAATATAATCTTTAGTTAAGTCCATGGTATATGTGGTAAAGTTTTTTTTTCCCATTCCTATATCAACAGTTATTTCTATAGATTCATTTTTCATATAATTAGTTAGTTTTTGTTCAACATAATCTTCGGATAACTTGTTTTTTGAGAAAATTTTATGAGGGCCAAAAAAAATAGTTAATTTTTGAATATCAATTTTTATTTCAGTTTTTCCAATTGCCATGGCAATCCTCCCCCAATTTGGATCCTCTCCAGCTATTGCGGTTTTAACCAAGGCTGAATTTGAAATTGAAAAACAAATTTTTTTTGCATCAGCAACTGTTTTTGCTTTTTGGCAATTGATAGTCACAAATTTTGATGCTCCCTCGCCATCTGCTGCAACTCTTTTAGCCAAGTTCAATAAAACTTCGTGAACTGACGCTTTAAAATCAGATAATTTTTTGTCTTTATGGCTTTTAATTTCAGAATTATTTGCTTTATTTGTTGCGAAAATTGACACCATGTCGTTCGTGCTGGTATCCCCATCACATGAAATTGCATTAAAAGTAGTTTCAATAGTATCTTTAAGTATATTTTTTAAAATTGATGATGATAAATTTGCATCTGTAAATATAAATCCTAATGTTGTCGCCATATTAGGAAATATCATCCCAGAGCCTTTAGCAATGCCATAAACCTTTATTGGTGTGTTACCTATTTTGCACTCTGACATTGCTAGCTTGGGTTTAGTATCTGTTGTTTTGATGCCTGAGGCTGCTTTCATCCATATTAGTTTATTTTGATTATATTTAATATTATCGACTAAGTTGGGAAGAGAATTTTTTATTTTTTCTAAAGGAAATTTTTCTCCAATGGTCCCGGTACAAGCAAAAAGTATGCTGTCAGAACGAATAATTTTTGGATTCTCTTCATCTTGTTTTTGTTTGAGCGTTAGTTTTTCAGATAATTCTATAGATAGTATTTTTAATGCATCATATCCATCTGATCCAGTAAGAGCATTTGCGTTTCTAGTATTTATTAATAATGCATGTATTTTTTGTGACTTAATTTTTCTATTCCACTTTATATTTTCTGATACAACACTTGATTTTGTAAACAAAGACGAATGATTAGCTCCATTTCTAAAATAAAATAAAACGAGATCATCTCTTCTTTGATCATATAAATTTGCCGAAACTGCAGATACAGATACTCCATCTAAATGGTCTAAATCTTGAAAATCTGCAGCTTTTGCGTTTTTATTTCTAGCATCAAAAAAGTTGTTTATGCCTAAAACCATGATATTTAATTTCTCTAAAAAATTACTATATATTCATTAACTACTGTACATTAAAATGTTTAATCCGTTAAATCTATTATCTAAAATAATTAAAAGTGGAAATCAAAAAGAGCTCGATAGAATTGGCAAAATAGTTAATCAGATTAACGGTTTAGAAAAAAAATTTGAAAATATTGATAATTCTGATTTTCCAAAAAAAACATCTGAACTTATTTCGAGACTAAATGATGGTGAAAAGATAAACCAAATATTGCCAGAGGCTTTTGCATTAGTTAGAGAAGCATCAAAAAGAGTTCACAATGAAAGACACTTTGATGTCCAATTAATTGGTGGAGTAGCTCTCCATGAAAATAAAATTGCAGAAATGAAAACAGGTGAAGGGAAAACTTTGACTATAACTTTAGCAGCTTACCTAAATGCATTAGAAAAAAAAGGTGTACATATAGTTACTGTAAATGATTATTTAGCTAAACGAGATAGTCAAAATATGGGTGAGATATATGAATTCTTAGGTTTAAGTTGTGGCTTTATTAATACAGGACAATCTGATCTTGAAAGAAAAGAAAACTATATGAAGGATATAACTTATGCAACTAATAGTGAGCTAGGTTTTGATTATCTTCGTGACAATATGAAATTTTCAAAAAAAGATATGGTTCAAAGAGGACATCAATATGCAATTGTTGATGAAATAGACTCCTGTCTAATTGATGAAGCTCGAACTCCTTTAATCATTTCAGGGGCAGCAGAGGATAAAACCAGCCAATATATAGCGATTGACAAACTTGTAAAAACACTGACGTCTGATGACTTTGACATTGATGAAAAAGATAAAAATATTCTTCTTACAAATAAAGGTATTGATAATATTGAAAAAATATTTTCAAACGCTGGTATTTTAAAAAATAATAACTTTTATGACCCTGAAAACTTACATCTTGTTCATCATGTAAATCAAGCACTGAAGGCGAACCATTTATTTCAAAATGGGCGTGATTATATTGTCAAAGATGATCAAATTATTATTATTGATGAACAAACTGGAAGACAGCTTCCAGGCAGGAGGTTTGGGGATGGACTTCATCAGAGTTTAGAAGCAAAAGAAAAGTTAGTAGTCAATGCTGAAAATCAAACCTTGGCGTCTATAACTTACCAAAACTTTTTTAAACTATATAAAAAAATATCTGGTTGTACAGGGACAGCTCAAACAGAGTCTGAAGAGTTTTTTGAAATTTATAGTTTGCCAGTGGTATCTATACCTACAAATAAAGAAATGATAAGAAAAGATTGGAATGATCAAATTTTTAGAACTTTAAAAGAAAAAGATGATGCAATAATTGAAAAAATAATTGAATGTAATCAATCTGGACAACCTTTGTTAGTATTTACGGCAAGTATAAATAAATCTGAGCATTATTCAGATTTGTTAAATAAAAAAAGAATTAAACACATAGTTTTGAATGCAAAAAATCATGAGAAAGAAGCAGAAATTATTGCCAACGCTGGAAAAATAAATTCAATAATTATTACCACAAGCATATCTGGAAGAGGAGTTGATATTAAACTTGGAGGTCAAGATGAAAGTGAAAAAGAGAAAGTAAAAAAATTAGGTGGCTTGTTTGTAATAGGAACAGAGAGAATGGAAAGTAGGAGAGTAGATAATCAAGCAAGAGGTAGATCTGGAAGGCAGGGTGATGAGGGAAATTCTATTTTCTTCGTAAGTTTAGAGGATGATTTAATGCGAATATTTGGATCAGAGTCCATGAATAATATTTTAGAAAAGCTAGGACTTAAAGATGGAGAAAGCATAGATCATCCGTGGATAAATAAAGCTCTCGAAAGAGCTCAGCAAAAAGTTGAGGCTAGAAATTTTGATATAAGAAAAACCCTCCTAAAATTTGACAATGTGCTTAATGACCAAAGACAAGTCATATTTAGTCAAAGGAATAATGTTATGGAGAGTAAGGAAGCAAATGTATTTGCAGATGATTTTATAGATGAAAACTTAAATGAATTAAAAGTCTTGAAGTCTAAGAAATTAGCAAATCCAACTTCGGATGATTTTACCAAAAGCTTCAAAACTATTTTTGGAAAATCATTTGATGATGAGAGAGTAAAAGAACTTTCAAATATAAAAGATGCAGAATTTGAAAAAATAGTAAAAGATAAATTTTCAGAAAAAAGAGAGGAAAGAATTAGTCTTCTGGGAAAAAATGAAGCGCTTGAAATTGAGAAAAGAATATTCTTACAATTAATTGATCAAAATTGGAAATTACATATTCAATATTTAGAACAATTAAGACAAGTTATAGGCCTGAGATCTTATGGTCAAAGAGATCCCTTGGTAGAATATAAAAAAGAAGCTTTCCTATTATTTGAGAACTTGCTCA
>CACGTU010000028.1 GCA_902576045.1 uncultured Pelagibacteraceae bacterium
CACTAAGTTCATCAGTTCCAGCGGATAATGCAACTGATATTGCACGTGATACAACTATTGTTCTTAATTTTAGTGAAAATGTTGATGTTGAAAATGGAAACATCACTATAAAAAAAACATCAGATAATTCTACAGTTGAAACAATTGATGTAACTAGCGGTCAAGTTTCAGGTTCTGGGTCTTCACAAATAACGATTACACCATCTTCAAACTTTGATAGTGGAACCGAATATTACGTTTTAATTGATGCAACAGCATTTGACGATACTGACGGTGGATCCTATGCAGGAATAACATCTACAACTGATTTAAGTTTTAGTGTTGAAAGTATAGTGGATCCAACAACTGATAAAGTTGTAACTGGATCTATAGATGCACAGGTAGATCATGCAAGACTTACATTTGTTCAATCAGTTGGAATGGTTTCTAGCAGACTTGGATATCTAAGACATAACAGAGGTAGTAATAATTTGAGTAATAACAATATCAAATTAGATTTTGGCAATGCTATGCTTGCATCTATAAGTAAAGCTCTTATTACTCCTATTTCAGAAAATAATAATATGAGTATTATTCCTGATGACTGGTCTACTTGGTCAGAAGGCTCAATAAGTATTACTAAAATTGGTGATACTAGCAAATCTTCTGAAAAGGAAATAGATAGCCAAGGTATTGCTTTTGGATTTGATAAAAAAATAAATGATAATGATATTTATGGTTTTGCTATTCAACATGGTCAGAGCGATACTGATGTAGGATCTAATGGAAGTGGTATCGATAGCAAAAATTATAATATTTCAATGTACAGAACAAAACCATTAGATGATAATAATTTTATCGAAGGATCAATTGGAATTGGAAAAATTAGAAGTGATATTGAGCGAAAGTCCGATTCTAATACATTAACTGCTTCTAGAGATGGAAACCAAATATTTGGATCAGTTAATTTTGGAAAAACAATTGATAAAGGAAACTTTAATTTAGTACCAGTTTTAAGAGTAGATCTTGGATATACAGAACTTGAGGGATACCAAGAGGCTGGAACGAACGCACTATCTTATGATGATCTAGAAGTACAAAGTGGACTTTTATCTTTAGGAATTGGTGTAAACAATCTTGTTAAATTCGATGATAGTACAATAAAACCATTTGGCTTAATTGAATTTGGTTTAGATTTTTCCGACTCGTCTGTAACCAAATTAAATTATGTATCTGATACGAGCACAACTTATACTTATACACAAGATACAATATCAGAATATATGTTAACATCTGAAGTTGGTTTTAGTTACGACTCCAAAGACAACCTATCAATAAACACTAGCTACAGACGTATCCAAGGTGAAAAACATGAACATACGGATACATTAACATTTGGTTTAAACTTTAAATCTAAACGTGAAACAGAATATGCAATGCAATTTGGAGGAACTGAAGATTTGTCTGCTGGAATTAATATTGCAAAAAATATTAACGGCCTAAATTTCAATTTCAAATTAGATCAAGAATTTAACGAATATCTTGATAAAAATGCTGAAATTTCAATGAATAAAAAGTTTTAATTTTTTCATATTCTTCTATAAAAATTAATCTAATTTCAAAATGCATTTAGATGAAAGTTATTTTAGGAAAAGTTCCTCTACTTAAAATTATATTTATAATTTTTTTTTTAAGCTGTGCTAAAAATTTAAGTGCAGCGGACAAATCTTTATCTTTTGATGGTACAGATGATTTTGTACAGATAGCAGCTAATAGCGTTTTAAACCCAACAGGCGATTACACAGTTGCAGCTTGGTTTAAACAAGAAGGCAATAATGCAGCAAACACATGGCAATCAGTTATCACTTCTCGGATGAAAGTGAGTAATGGAAATGCGAAAGGTTATGTGATGTATTTAAATCCAACCAATAATTATCTTGCTTATTGGAAAGGACACGATGGTGGTGGCAGTGGTTGGGAACAAAATCAATCTACTTCACAAAGTACCTGGAAAGCAAATGGAGGGGGGGACCCAGGAACACCCGGCTGGAATTATTGGGTAATAAGATTCAACGGTTCTGATGAAATGGATTTATTTTTAGATGGAGTATTAGTAAAATCTATAACTTCTAGCCGAAACATAAATCGTCAAAACACGACTAGACCTACAAGAATTGGTGCTGGTACTACCGAAGAAGATACTGCTCTATACTTTTTTAATGGGAAAGTAGACGATGTTGCTGTTTGGGATGAGGCTCTAACAGATGCAGAAATTTCAGCTTTGTATAATAGTGGTGAAACACTTTATGCAAAGGAAAATTATGGGGATTATTCTTCAAAAGATAATCTAGTAGCGTACTATACAATGGATAGTGATAATGGGTCTGGTACAACTTTATCAGATGATGAAGGAAGTAATGATGGAAGTTTTAATGGCGAACCTACATGGAGCTCAGATACGCCAGGTACAGCTCCAACAATAACTTCTTTTACCCCAACAGATGATTCTACATTTGTTGATGTAGATACAAACCTAGTTTTAAACTTTAGTGAAATTGTACGTGGCACATCTTCTGGTAATGTAACTATTAAAAAGGCTTCAGATAATTCTGTTGTAGAGGTAATTGCTGGCAATAGTGATAAAGTTAGTGGATCCTTAACTACACAAATTACTATCAACCCTTCAACTACACTTGATATAAATACAGAATATTACGTGCTAGTGGAGTACGGTGCTTTTGCGGATATATCAAATAATTCTGTTGATTTATTAGGAAAAACAGATTTTAGTTTTACTACTAATCAAAATCCTTCTCTTTCCTCATCCAATCCATCAGATAATGCAACAGGTGTTGCAGCAGATGCTAATATAATTTTAAATTTTAGTGATAATGTGGACGCTGAAAGTGGAAATATTTCAATTTATAAATCCATTGATGGTTCTCTGGTAGAAGAAATTGACGTGACAGGTGGACAAGTAAGTGGTTCTGGTACTTCACAAATTACAGTAAATCCATCTTCAGACTTAGAGAGTGGAGTAGAATATTACATTTTAATTGATAGCACTGCATTTGATGATTCTTTGAGTAATAGTTATGCTGGTATAAGCACTGCAGGCGAACTTAGTTTTAGAGTTTTAGCATCATCCAGTCCTTTAGAAGATAAAGAAGTTACTGGTTTATTAGACACTCAAACGGATATGTCTAATGTAGTTTTCAAGCAAACTATAGCTCCAATTTCAAATCGCTTAAAATATTTAAGACGAAACAGAAATAATGATGATTTAACAAATCAAAAGGTAAAATTAAACCTCCCTATAAATAATACTGTCTCAAAATTTTTAACGGAATATACAGATGTATTAGCTGTTTCTTCAAAAATTGAGGAAAAAGTTTTACCTGAAAAATGGTCCTCGTGGAGCGAAGGCTTGTATAGTGTGACTACAATTGGGGATGATCGAAATACAAATTCAAGAAAAATAAGATCAAACAGTTTTGCATTTGGGGTTGATAAAAAGGTCAGTAAAAATCAATTTTATGGCTATGCGTTCCAATACGGTAAAAGTGATAGCAATATTACAAAAACTGGAACTTCTGCAGATAGTGAAAACTATCATATTTCATGGTACGGCTCAAAACCTCATTCTGAAAAGAATTTTATTGAAGGATCAGTTGGTTTTGGATTTTTAGAATCTGATTTGATTAGAACTACTGATACCAACAGACTTACTGGATCAAGAAATGGTGGACAGGTTTTTGGAACAATTAATTATGGAAGATATCTTAGCAAAGGAAAGATTGAATTTATACCAAGAGTTGGTCTTGATCTTGGTTACACTGAGCTTAGCGCTTATACCGAAACTGGGACAGATGCACTGTCGTATTCTTCTCAATTTATTAGAAGTGGTTTAGCAACGCTAGGATTAGAATTTAATAATTTACTCTCTAATAAAAATAATTCCTTTAAAACATTTGGTTCGATTGATTATGGATTAGACTTTAGTGATACATCAGAGGCAAAAATTAATTATGTTTCAGATACGAGTACAATTTATACATATAAAGGATCTAATAATTCATCTCATTGGTTAAATGCTGAATTAGGATTTGATTACATCGTAAAAGACACTCTCACAATTTCTTCAAGTTATAATAGAAAACAAGGAAGTGATGATGAACATAGTGATACTGTAAAATTTAGATTTCATTTTACACCAGAAAGAGAAACCGAATATGCAATGCAATTTGATGTAAACGAAGATCCATCTGCAGGACTAAATATTGCAAAAAATATTTATGGCTTAGATTTCAATTTCAAGTTAGATCAAGAATTTAATGAAAATCTTGATAAAAATGCTGAAATTTCAATGATTAAAAAGTTTTAAATTTAAATTTTTCCTCTATAAAAATTAAAAAAACTTCATAATCGGTTAAGATGATACTTTTTTTAAGAAATATTAATGTAATTAAAATTATATTTATAATTTTTTTTATCAGCTATGCTAAAAATTTAAGCGCAGCTGATTACTCTTTAGAATTTGATCGACTTACTACATCGGAATATGTAGAAGTTCCGTTTGCTGCTTCAATGAATCCTACCGGAGATTTTTCTGTTAATGCTTGGGTCAAAGTTAAAGCTTCAAATGATTGGCAATCGGTTGTTACTTCAAGATCTGCTGATACACCTTGTGGTGCATTAAACAATCGAACTAAAGGTTATATGCTTTATATTCAGCCAGATGAAGATTGGTCTTTTTGGAACGGTCGTTGTGGAGTTAATAAATGGGCTCAAATTAATACCAGTGTAAGTGTAAACCTTAATACATGGCAAATGCAGACTGTAACATACGATGCATCAGCAACCATGATGAGGTTATATGTAGATGGAGTTTTAATTGGGAACAATAATTCAGATACTTTAACTGCAAATTCAAATAGACCATTAAGAATTGGTGCTGGCGCAACCAATGAAGATACACCTAGATATTGGTTTAATGGAAAAATAGATGAGGTTGCAATTTGGAGTTCAACTTTGTCTGCTGAAGAAATAACTCAGTTATATAATTCAGGAGAAACTCTATATGCAGGCGAGAACTATGGTGATTATACTTCTGCAAGTTCTTTAGGAGAATATTGGACTATGGATGACATTGTAGAAACTGGAAATGGTTCTGGAACAACTTTATTTGGTGAGATAAATGACAACGATGGAACACTCAATGGTGGTCCATCTTGGAGCACTGATTTTCCTGGAACTGTTCCAAGCTTATCATCTTCAAGTCCTGTGGATGATGAAACAAACGTATTAACAGATACGAACATAGTACTTAATTTTAGTGAGATAATAAAAGTAAACACAGGAAATATTACTTTAAAAAAAACAAGTGATGATTCTGTTGTTGAAGTATTTGATATTAATGAATCAAACGTAAGTTTATCCAGCAATACTCAAATAACAATTGATCCAACAGATTTTTTTAGAAAAAAATACAGAGTACTACGTTTTAATTGACGCCACAGCTATTGTGGATTTATCAAGAAATAATTACGCAGGTATCTCCAGTACTACAGCATTAAGTTTTTCAACTGGAGGCACAGGTCCATCTAACCCTTTAGATGATAAAGATGTTGTAGCATCAATAGAGGCTCAAACAGAGGCACCTAAGAAAGTTGTACAACATATTACATCACCTATTTTTAATAGACTTAATTGGATAAGAGGTTATGAAACAGATGAAAATTTAAGTGCCCAAAAAATTAAATTTAATATAGCTAATCCAAAAATAGAAAAAATATTAAATATAATACCCCAAACTGTAAGTTTAAATAAAATACCAACCAGATTAGAAGATGATTGGCTTTTTTGGAGTGAAGGAAGCATAAGTGTGGGTAGAGTAGGTGAAACATCAACCTCTTCATTTAAAGAAATAGACACAAACGCAATCACAATTGGTTGGGATAAAAAAATTGATCAGAAAAAAATTCATGGTTATGCAATTACGTACACAAAAGATGATGTCAAAGTGGGGGATAATGGATCAACCCTAGATGTAGATGCGTATAGTTTTTCAACATATGCAACTTTTCATCGAAAAGAAAATTCTTATATAGAGGGCATCTTAGGTACAAGTAGATTAGATTTAAAAAATAAACGAGTAAAAAATAATAATTCTTTGACAGGTGACAGGAATGGTAAACAGTTTTTTGGATCAATTCATTACATAAACACTATTAGTAAAGAAAATGTTAATATTTCCCCAAATTTAAGATTAGATTTAAGTTATACAAAGTTAACTGATTACACTGAAACAGGTTCTAATGCTATTAATTACCATGAACAAACTGTTGAGACAGCTGGAATATATGGTGGGTTTGCTTTTAATAAGGAAGTTTTTAAAGATGATTATGTTATTAGACCCACAGCTGGTTTTGAACTAGGCTTAGACTTAAGTCCAAGCTCCGATGTTTCACTGAACTATGTTTCAGATCCGAATACTAAGTATACCAAATCAATTGATCAGCAAGGGGAAGAAAGCATAAAAGGAAAAATTGGTTTTGATTTATTGAAAGATAATGGCTGGTCACTCATGGCTTTTTATGAGAGAAACCAAAGTGAAAATAGTCATAGCGATACTTTTTATTTTTTAACTGGATATGTTGTTTCAAAAGATGAGGAATATGCAATGGAGCTAGATGAAAATAAAACTTCACTAGTTTATAAAAGAAATTTAGATGGATTTGAGATTAAATTTGATTCTGGATATGAATTATTTACTGAAAATCCTGATTATGAATTCAATTTAAAATTAACTAGTAAATTCTAAATTAATTTTTTGATTTAAAATTTATCCCTTTTGTCTCAAAAAGTTTTGCTAATTCACCGTTCTCATACATTTCTTTAATTATATCACAGCCACCTACAAATTCGTTTTTAACATATAGTTGCGGTATAGTTGGCCAGTCACTGTAAACCTTAATTCCTTCTCTAACATTTTGATTTGCTAGCACATCAACACTTTTGAAATTTACTTCTAAAATTTTTAAAATATTAGTTACCGCCATTGAAAAACCACACTGGGGTGCATCTGGGGTACCTTTCATAAATAGACATACTTCATTACTTTCTATCTCATTTTTGATCATATCATTTGTTTGTTGGTCCATTTTAATTCTCCTTAGTTTTAATTGCTAATGCGTGAAGTTCGTTACCCATTTTACCTTTTAATGAATTATATACCATTTTATGTTGTTCTATTTTACTTTTTCCTGAAAATTCTGATGATGTTACAGTAGCTGAATAATGATTACCATCACCTGCTAAATCTTGTATTTCAATACTAGCATCTGGCATTGCTTCTTTTATCAAATTCTCTATTTCTTTTAAATCCATCGCCATATTAATTTTCCATAAAATTATTTAACCAATATTTATGTGTCTTTGATAATTCTTCAATAGGTAAATTGATCTCCCCATTAAAACTTAAGTTTTTATCTTCAATTACACCTAATTCTTCAAAATGAACTGAATTTTTTTCTAACAAATCATTAACTTTTTTAATATTAGTTTTTTCAATTTCAATTATATATCTGCCTTGATCTTCAGCAAAGAAATATTCATATTTATTTACTAAATCTTTAAATGGATTAATTTTAATTCCTTTTTGTCCCCTAATACACATTTTAGAAACTGCTGTTAAAATTCCACCAATCGAAACATCATGACAGGTTTGAATTAAGTTTTTATCAATAAGATGTAATATTGTTTCTCCAATATTTTTTTCATTAAATAAATTTATACTTGGAGGAGGACCTTTTTTTTCTAATAAAATATTTCTTGCAAATATACTTTGATCTAAATGACCTTCAGTTTTACCAATTACATAAACAATATTTCCTGTTTTTTTAAAATCCATTGTAATCATTTTTTGATAATTTTTAATTAATCCTACACCGCCAATTGCTGGAGTTGGTTTAATACCTTTATCTTTTGTTTCATTGTAAAAAGACACATTTCCAGATACAACTGGAAAATCTAAGTATTTGCTTGCTTCAGTTATACCTTCTACACATTCAACAAATTCTCCCATATTTTTTTCTTTTTCTGGGTTTCCAAAGTTTAAACAATTCGTAATTGCTATTGGTTTTGCACCAACAGATATTAGATTTCTCCAACTTTCACATACAATTTGTTTTCCTCCTGTTAAAGGATGTGAAAAGCAGTATGTTGCAGATGCATCTACAGATGCAGCAACTGCTTTTGAAGTACCATGTACTCTTACAACACCAGCATCTCCACCTGGTTTTTGAATAGTATCACCCATTACTGTATGATCATATTGATCCCAAATCCATTTTTTATCTGAAACATTTGGACTAGATAAAATCTTATTTAAACAATCTGATAAATTTAAAGATTTAAATTGTTGTTTATTAAATTTTAATTTTTGAGGTAATTTTGTTTTTTTCCATTTTCTATCATAGATAGGCGCATCTTCTGCAAGAAAATCAATTGGTATTGATGCAACATTTTTATTATCGAACAATAAATCTATTTTCTTTGTATTTGTTGTTTTTCCTATAACAGCAAAATCTAAATTCCATTTATCAAAAATTTTTTTTGCATGATCTTCCTTACCATTTTCCAAAACGATTAACATTCTCTCCTGACTTTCTGAAAGCATTATTTCGTATGGTGTCATCTTTTCCTCTCTGCAGGGAACTTTGTTTAGATTAAGTTCAATTCCTAATTTACCTTTTGATGCCATCTCTACACTGGAAGAGGTTAAACCTGCAGCACCCATATCTTGGATTGCTATAATTGAGTTACCAGCCATTAGTTCAAGGCAAGCCTCCAATAATAGTTTTTCAGTAAACGGATCACCAACTTGAACAGTTGGTTTTTTTTCCTCTATTTCATCATCAAAAGTCGCTGAAGCCATACTTGCTCCATGTATTCCATCTCTACCTGTTTTTGATCCTACATAAATCACAGGTTTATCTACTCCAGCAGCTTTTGAATAAAAGATTTTGTTTTTATTAACTAGTCCTAATGTCATTGCATTTAC
>CACGTU010000029.1 GCA_902576045.1 uncultured Pelagibacteraceae bacterium
TTACTCCTGAGCCGATCCAAAATAGTATTGTTCCATACATTCCTAAAACATGTGCTACTCTTCTTTTTCCTAATCCTAATTCAGATGTTGTTCCAATATCATGAACAACAGTTTTTGAAATAATTGCAGTTTTTTCTCCAAAACTTAATTCTCTACTTGCAGCTTTTTTTGCCTTCTTTGCGTTATTGAAAAAGTACTTCACATTTTTTTTATGAATAATGTCCATGAGTGTTCCAATTACAACTAAAGCTAACATCAATAAAACAAAGCCTTGCAAAGCAATTGAAGGAACTGTTGAAGAGAGAACAGCAAATGGGTTGGTTGTGAACATATTATTATCTCCGCTAAATATAATATTAAACATAGCTCTTAATCTATATAAAATATTAGTTCAACTGACTAATAATCCCATCTAAAGAAAAAAATGTTAATAAAGTTTACTTTTTTCTTACATAATGCTGTTTTGATGAGATTACAGCCCTAACTCCACCTTGAGGATTTTTAACATCATTAATCCGTCTTGGAATCAGATGAATGTGACAGTGATTGATAGATTGTCCAGCTGCTTTGCCAGAATTAGTTCCAACATTAAATCCTTTCACAGATTTATCTTTTTGTTCGATATTTTTTTTTAATTTTTTAACCAGTTTATTGCATGCTAAAATTTCTTTTAGTGTTAGATCAAAATAACTCTTAACACATCTTTTAGGTATAATAAGTGAGTGAAATTTTGAAACTGGGTAAGTATCCTTAGTTGCATAAGCCAGATCGTTTTCAAAAAGAAAGTCTTTTTTTTTTGGAAAACAAAAAATACACGGATTATTTGGATTTCTCATAAATAATTGCTTAAAATTTTTTGTTTTATTATTTTTGCTTTATATTTTTTCATGAAATTTTCATATGCTTTGAAATTTTTTCTCTTCCAATTTTTCTCTTTTATAGATCTCACAGTAGACACGCCTTTTCCAGATCCAATCAAAAGAATTTCCTCATACTTACTTAAACTATCTATATGAATGTTCATTTTTTTAATTTTAAACTGCTTGTCAAAAAACTTAAGATTAACTCCTTTATAAAATCTATTTATCGGTGAAAAATATTTATTATTTTTAATAAAAATAATATTTGAAGTTCCAGTTTCTAATATTTTTCCTTTTGAGCAAAGTGCAATATCAGTTTTTGTATTATCGACTTTTGATAAATTTTTTAAGATAAATTTATATTTAAGATTTTTATGCTCAGGATTAACCCTGTTATAGTTAACTAATTTTAATTCAAGATTTTTTTTAATTTTTAACTTATCTCTTAATGAAATTGATATTAAATTTTTAGTTACAGCAATCCTTAAAAGGTGATTATATTTTTTTTGTTTGTTTAAGTTAAAATTGATTACTTTAAATATATTTGCTTTTAATTTTTTGTCATAAATTTTATAAGTTTTAGTAGATTTTATTAGATTTGTAATGTGCTCTTTAAAAAATAAAATCTTTTGAGGTTTTCCATAAATCCACATTGTTGTAAAAACACCATGGGCATTCCATAGATCTTTGAATTCTTTTTCTTTAAGATCTTTACGATTGTAAGATTTTTTTAATAAGTATTTTACCATTTGTTGTTAAAAAAGATTCTGGATGAAATTGAAATCCATATACATCATCTTTCTGATTTTCAAAAGCCATAGCAACATTAGATTCTTTAGATCTCATTGTAATTTGAAAGTTTTTTGATTTAAAAGGCTCTTTTAATTTTAAAGAATGATAACGCCCAACTTTAAATTTCTTATATTTGCTAAAAATGGATCCTTTAGAAACAACTTTTACCTCAGACTGATATCCATGAAAAATCTTATTTTGTTTTATAATTTTTGCATTTTCACAATATAAAATTTGCTGAAAACCTAAACAAATACCGATAATTTTTTTTTTACCTTTATATCTCTTATAAATTTTTGAGGTCAATGGATAATCAGATGGAGATCCAGGTCCTGGAGAAAACACAATAGTGTTTGCTTTATTTAATTTTTTTGTATCAATTTCAAAATAATTAGAACAATAGACTTCATCAAAAGCAGAAAATTGGTGAACAACATTCCAAGTAAAAGAGTCTTCGTGATCAATAATGTAAATCATTTAAATAGTTCTAATAAAGATTTTGCTTTTATGTAATTTTCATTGAATTCTTTTCTTGCCTGACTGTCTAAAACAACACCAGATGCTGCAGAAATCTCTGAAAAATTTTTATAATTTAATATAGATCTAATTATTAAATTAAATCTCATGTCTTTATTGAATTTAATATATCCAAAACTCCCTGTAAAAATATTTCTTTCTTCGTTTTCTTGTTGATTTAATAATTGAAGTGTTTTAATTTTTGGACAACCGATTACGGATCCTCCTGGCATCATTGATTTTATAATATCTTTAATTTTAACATTTTTATTAATTTTTCCTACAATGCTAGTAACGTAATGATAAAGGTGCTTATATTCTTCTACATACTTTTCTTTTCGAATAATTACTGAGCCAGGCTTACATATTCTCGATAGATCATTTCTCTCCATATCTACAATCATGTTATGTTCTTTGGTCTCTTTAATATTGTTTTTGAAATATTTATATGCAAATTTAATTGAGGTTTTTTTATTTTTTTTTAAAGTACCTGCTATTGGTTTTGTAATTATGTTATTTCTTTTTGTTTCAATTAAAGTTTCTGGAGAGCAACTAACTATTGAATAGTCTTTATCTCTTATCATAAAAGATTCAGGTGCAGCGTTTACTTTCATCAGTTTCCAAAAAAAATTTAAAGGATTTATTTGAGATTTATTTTTATATTTTGTGCAAATTTTTATTTGATATGTCTCCCCTTTTCTTATTTTTTTGGAAAATAAATCAAATATTTTTCTATACTTTTCAAAACTTATATTGGTCTTAAATGGTGATAGAATTTTGGTAGAGTTGAATTGATCTTTAAATTTATGTTTTGTGATATTCGAAGTAATGCTGATTTTATCTCTGATTTTTATTATTGTTTCTGGTTTGTAAAATATACCTTTATAAAAATTTATTTTTTTTTGATTTTTAATTTTTAATCCAATTAAATTACATAAAATTTCATACCCAAAAAAACCAATAAGAATATCCGTCTCTTTTTTATATTTTTTATTATTAAAAAAATTAAAAAAACTATTTATATTATTGTTATTTAAAATTACCTTTTTTGAAAAATCTGTATAAATATTATAACCGTTTGAAACCTTATAAATAATCAAACTTTTGTTTGAATTGTAAAGCTTATCTAAATAAGGATTAAATTTTAGTTTATATTTTTTGTAATCTCTCAACTGGTTTTTCTATAATTGGTAAATGTATTATTGCTGCAAATATAGATAGTAATATTGCTAAATACCATGCGTAATCATATGATCCATATAAGTCATGGAATAAACCACCTAAATATGCGCCAAAGAAAGAACCAATTTGATGGCTTAAAAATACAATTCCATAAAGAAGACCTAAATATTTAGTGCCAAATAAGTGAGCAACAATGCCACTAGTTGCAGGTACAGTCGACAACCATAAAAAACCAAAGCTTGCGCCAAATATAAATGCAGAAAGAACGCTTGGAGGAGTAAATATGAAAAACGCAATCGAAAAACCTCTTAAAAGATAAATCGCACTTAAAAGAACTTTCTTACTAATTTTCGTTGAAAGGTAGCCACTTAATAATGAACCAAAAATATTAAATAAACCGATCAGGGATAGAATTGCTGCTGCAGTCCAGTCTTCTAAACCTCTATCAATTACATATTTTGGAACATGTGTTCCAACTAATGTAATGTGAAATCCACAAACAAAAAAGCCTGAAACAAGTAAAATATAACTCTTTGATTTAAATGCTTCGCTGAGGGCTTCTTTAAAAGATTGATCAGATCGGTTTTCTACAATTTCATTTTCTTTTGGAGATCTAACAAAATAAGCTGCGATTAAACCTGTGACCAAAAATAGAGAAAATAAAAACAATGTATAATTCCAACCATATTCAATAAGTGAATAATTTGTAAATATTGGAGATATAAAATATCCAAATGATCCAACTGCTGTAACAATACTCATGGCAATGGTTCTATTAGATAATGGAAAGTGTTTACCAACTATCGACATTGGAATACTAATAGCCGTTCCCCCTAATCCAATTCCTATTAACAATCCTAAATGAATTTGAAAAAATATTCCTGTATTTGGACCAGAGTATAAAAAATAAACTCCTAATGTATAAAATAAAAAAGATGAAATGATTGCAACGTGCCCACCAAAACGATCAGCAATTGCTCCAAAAATTGGACCGGTTAGTCCCCACATCAACATTTGAGTTCCGATTGCAAAACCAAATGCTGTGTTGCTTATATTAAGACTTTCATTAAAGTCTATAAAAAACAAACCAAAAGTTTGTCTTACTCCTAAAGAGATTAAAACAACAAAACATGCCGCAAAAAGAGTAACTATTGCAGTATTTGAATGGAAAAATTTTTTTTCAGTATTCATTTTAGATGTTTAAGAGCCTGCTTGATATCATTTATTATATCTTTAGGATCTTCTAAACCTATATGAAGTCTGACTAAGTGTTCATCTTTCTCTAATTTAAGGTAATTTCTTTTTCCAATCTCTAAATTACTTTGATGTAATGCTAAACTTTCAAATCCCCCCCAGCTATAACCATAACCAAAAAGCTTTAGGGAGTTCACGAATTTTGTAACTGATTTTTTATTTTTTGATTTAATTTTTAATCCCATTAGTCCTGATGAGCCTGAATAATACTTTTTCCACATTTTAAAATTCTGTGAATTTTTTTTGTAAGGATATAATAATTTTATATTTTTATATTTAGATAAAAACGCAGTAACTTTTTTTGCATTATCTTGGTGTTTGTCCAGTCTTACATCTAATGTTCTTAGCCCTCTAGTTATCAAATAGGCATCATCTGGTCCCAATCTTAATCCAGTTACATTATCTGCGAGTTGTACTTTTCTAAAAACTCTTTTATTTACTGCTAAAGAACCTCCCATTACATCTGAATGACCTGAATAATATTTGGTTGCTGAAACAATGGACATGTCAAAACCTAATTTAATTGGCTTTAGAAAATATGGTGTTCCCCATGTATTATCTATTGCTGTATAAATTTTATGTTTTTTTGCAATTTGAATTATTTTAGACAAATCTTGAAAGTCAAAAGTATTGCTACCAGGATTTTCTACAAAAATAAGTTTAGTATTTTTTGATATATTTTTTCTAAGTGTATTTAAATCACTTGGATTATAAAAAATTGTTTTAATATTAAAATCTTTTAAAAAATCTTGTGTTAATCTTCTAGTTGGTTTGTAAGATGGATCAGCTACAATAATTTCGTCACCAGGTCTTACTAAGCTAAATATAGCAAGAAAAATTGCGCCAAATCCAGTAGGAGTTAAAAAAACATGATAACTTTCCTCCAGTTTTGTTAAAATTTTTTGTAAGATATAAGTTGTGGAAGTTCCTTGTCTTCCATAATCAAAATGTCCTCCAATAGGATTTTTTCTAAATTTAGACTGGGTTTTTCTTATATCTTGCATTGACTTAAAAATTATTGTCGATGCTCGAACTACTGGTGGATTAACTGACTGATTGTGAAAATCTTTTGCTGTGTGCTTTAAAAATGTTTTAAAGGTGCTAGTCATATTTAAATTTGATTATTTTAAGGACAATGCTATATCAACCGAATAAGTCAATAAAATAGTAAAATTAAGGAGAATATGGGATACCCAAAAAAACATAGAGGCCGAAGAAAAATGGGCTCTAAAAAGAGAAGAGCTAGAAAAAAAAATAAGAAAAAATAATCTACCTTTTAATTTTTAATCCAACCACCACCAAGAACTTTGTGACCAATTTGGTCTTTATTATAAAAGACACAGGCTTGTCCTGGTGAAATTCCATTTTCTGAATTAACTAAATTAACTTCTGCTTGATTATATTCTTTTAATAAAATTTTAGCTTCTAATAATTTTCCGGTTGATCTTACTTTAACAAATATTTCCTTTTCAAGCTCTTCTTTTTTACACAAAAGATTTAAATCTCTTAAATGAATTTTTGTTTTGGCTAATTTTTCTTTAGGGCCTATAATTATTTCATTCTTATCTGAGTCTATTCGGATAACATATAAAGCTTCTTTATCTGAAACCTTTATTCCCCTTCTTTGACCTATTGTAAAATTTATAATTCCATCATGAACACCTACAACCTCTCCATTTAAGTTTTTAATATTTCCTTTTTGAAAAGATTCAGGTTTAAATTTTTGTATTACAGAGGCATAATCTCCATTTGGAACAAAACAAATATCCTGGCTATCAGGTTTATCAGCTACATTAAGTTCAAGCTTTTTTGCAATTTCTCTAGTAGTATCTTTTAGCATTCCCCCTAAAGGAAACCTTAAGTAATTTAATTGCTCTCGAGTTGTATTAAATAAAAAATAACTCTGATCTCGATTTTCATCAATTGCTCTATACATACTTGTAGTTTCATTCTCAGTAACACTTTTCACATAATGACCAGTTATCATAGCATCGGCTTTTAATTCTTTTGATACTTCAAACAAATCCCTAAATTTTACTGTTTGGTTGCATTGAACACAAGGTATAGGTGTTTCTCCTTTAAGATAGCTATCTACAAAATTATCAATGACTCCTTGTTTAAATTTGTTTTGGTAGTACAAAATTTTATGTTCAATATCTAATTTATGCGCTACTCTTTTTGCATCCATTATATCTTGTCCAGAACAACATTGTTTTGAAGCAGCAACTTCTTTACCATCATCGTAAAGTTTAAGAGTAATGCCTATTACATTATAACCTTCTTTTTTCATCATACCTGCGACAGTAGAAGAGTCGACGCCACCTGACATTGCAACAACAACAGTTGTATCAGACGGTTTTTTCTTTAAACCAATTGAATTAATTTCACTATTCATTTTGTGGTATTTATACTTAATTCTAATATAAGTGAAATTAAATGATTTTAGATTTTGAACCAGGTGACAAAGTAATTAACCCTAGTAATAAAAACTGGGGTATTGGACAAGTTCAATCCATTATAAAAGAAAAGGTGACTGTAAACTTTGAAAACGTAGGCAAAAAAGTAATAAATTGTAAAAATATAGAATTAGAAAAAATCTACAATAATGAATGAAATTAATATTAAAGACGTAATCATAAATTTAATAGATACTTTTTTATATGCAGGTAAAGTTTCACTTGAACTTAGAGAAAAAGGATTAATCAAGGAAATTAAATCAGACAATACCCCTGTTAGTAATGGTGATTTAGAAGTGAATAAAATAGTCACTCAAAAACTTTTGGAGCTTACCCCCAATATTCCAATTGTATCTGAGGAAACATCTCACAATAAATCTTCAAGTAATTTAGAAAATTTTTGGCTTGTTGATCCAATAGACGGTACATACGATTATATAAATGATTTAGAAGAATTTACTATTAATGCAGGATTAATTTTAAATAGAAAACCTGTTGCTGGACTTATAAATGCACCAGCAAAAAATCGAATGTTTTACACCTATGGCAAGAATGATGCTTACGAGCTTACAAATGGAAAAGAAATTAAGCTAGATTGTTCAAAAAAGACTAAAAAAGAATTTGTAAAAGTTGTTTCTTACTCAAATAAAATTAAGCCAGAAATTGAAAAAGTTCATAATCTTTTAGGAGTTAATGAGTTTGTGAGAATGAAAAGCTCATACAAATTTTGTGTAATAGCCACAGGAGAATACGATGGATATGTTGCTGAACCTAGAGCATGTGAATGGGATATTGCTGCTGGTCATGCTTTGTTAGAAAATGCTGGAGGTACAATTACAGATTTTGAAGGTAATGAAATTTTATATGGAAAAGAAAATTTTAAAAATCCAAG
>CACGTU010000030.1 GCA_902576045.1 uncultured Pelagibacteraceae bacterium
GAGGCCATGCAAGAAGAGTTTTTTCACACATTCAATGCATTGTTTGACAAAGGTTCTCAGATTATTGTGTCTGCAGATAGGCCCCCAAATAAACTTTCAAGAATTCAGGACAGAATTAAATCAAGATTTTCTGGTGGATTAGTTGTAGATATTCAGAATCCTGATTATGAATTAAGATCTAAAATTATTAAATCAAAAACAGAGGAGCTCAAGTTATTTTACTCTAATCAAGTTCATATTAATGAAGAAATTCAAAAATTTATAAGTAGTGAGGTCAGAACTAGTATTAGAGAATTAGTTGGAGCTTTAAATAGGATAGTATCCTTTTCAAGAATTTATAACAAAATACCAAATTTATCTGAAGTAAGAGTTATTTTGAAAGATCTACTTAATTTGTCGGAAAACAAAGTGACAATAGATACGATACAAACAATTGTATGCAAGTTTTTTAAAATAAGTAAAAATGAAATGCTTTCACCAAGAAGATCAAGATATCTTGTAAGACCTAGGCAAACAGCCATATATTTAGCAAAAATGTTAACTTCAAAATCTTTACCTGAGATCGGAAGGGCGTTTTCAAATAGAGATCACACTACAGTTATTCATTCCGTAAAGACCATTGAAAAACTTAGAAAAGAGGACAATGAATTGAATATAAATATAGACAGTTTAAAAAATAAAATTTTGTATAACCAAGATAATGAAATTTAGTGTTAACCAACAAGATCTTCAAAAGTCCTTAGGTTATTGCCAAGGTGTAATTGAAAAAAGAAGTACTCTTCCAATCCTATCAAATGTGATGCTCGAAATAAACAGTGGGCATTTAACAATCACCGCAACAGATTTAGATTTAATTTTTATCCATAAAATTTCTAATGTTGAGATTTTAGAGGAAGGTAAAACAACTACTTCATCGTCAATTATGTATGATATTGTAAGAAAAATATCTTCAGGAAGCAAAATAAGTTTTTCAAATCCTAGTGAAAGTAAACTCCAACTTGAATCTGAAAAATCAATATTTAATTTAAATTGTATAAGTGCCTCTGAATTTCCCTTAACAGATGAAAATTTTAATCAAAATGAATTTTCAATGCATTCAAAAGATTTACTGAAGTTATTAAATAAATGTAAATTTTCAATATCTAACGACGAGACTAGGCATTATTTGAGTGGGATTTTTTTCCACCAGACACAAGTTGAAGATAAAGCTTACTTAACAGCTGCTGCAACAGACAGTCATCGTATGTCAGTATCAAAAATTAGATTAAATAATAAAATTGAATTTGATCCTGTAATTCTCCCAAAAAAAACTATTTTTCAACTCTGTTCTTTATTAGAAGATTTTGAGGGTGATGTAAAAATTTCAAATATAAAATCTAAAATAAAATTTGAATTAAACAATAGTATATTAATTTCGAAACTTATTGATGGAAAGTTTCCTAATTACATTCAGGTTATACCAAAAGAGAACCAGAAAAAATTAGAGATAGAACTCAAACCGTTCCTTAATTCAGTTGATAGAGTAGCATCAGTTTCTTTAGACAAAAAAGACGGAGTGAAATTTAATTTAAAAAAAAATATGCTCGATATGTCTGTAAACAATACAAATAGTGGAGATGGAAAAGAAAGTTTATCTGTTAAATTTGATCACGAATTAGATATTAGTTTTAATTCAAGATATCTAATTGATGTAGCTTCTCAGTTAGACGGGGATCAAATCGAGATTTATTTAAAAGATACTGGATCTCCTGCCTTAATTAGAGACCCAGCTGATTTTGAAAGTATTTATGTAGTTATGCCAATGAAAGGCTAATCAATAGTATCTAATTCAGAGTATATTTTTTTTTCAATTAAGTTAGTGAATTCTTTAGAGTCTAGTCCTGGTTCAATAGCCTCTAGTATTGAAATTGTTATAGTTTTATTTTTAATCAAACTTCCCTTTTTTGGCCACACAGTCCCAGAGTTTATTGCTATAGGCTGACACTTTATATTTAATTCACTATAAATTCTTCCAACACCTTTTTTAAATGGAACTCTTTCATCTGGTAATACCCTAGTTCCTTGAGGGAATATAACAATTGGTCTATCAGAATTAATTACAGCTTTTTTAATTTTATCTATAAGACCAATGTTATCTTTAGATATTTTATTTCTGTTTACAGAAATTGATCCAATTTTACTTAAATACCAACCAAATACTGGTATTTTTAATAATTCATATTTAAGTATGAATTTTGGTGAGTTGAAAATAGTTTGTAAAAAAAACGTTTCAAACATCGATTGATGAGACGAAGCAATGAAAAATTTTGTATCATCAATAATGTTTTCTTTTCCTTTGATATTAATTTTAGTATTTAAAAAAAATTTCAGACAAAAACTTGACCAATAACCAAATAATTTACCACCAAATAATACAATTTTTTGAGGAAACATTAGAGAGGGAAGAAAGAGAATTGATATAAATATTATTCCAGTAAAGAAAAAAAATGAAAATAATGTATTTCTTATCATTTTGTCCAAAAATTAGATTATATCTTCTAATTTTTGTCTTTTTTTTAAAATAGTTATTTTGGATTTATTTATTAATATTTCGCTTGGTTTTGGCCTTATATTATAATTTGAGCTTAAAGAAGAACCATATGCACCTACATCACTTATAAAAATTAAATCTCTCTCTTTTAATTTATTAAAATTGCTTACAGATAAGAATTTATCTGTAGTTTCGCAAATTGGACCAACGAACTCATAACTCTTTTTTGATTTTTTTTTATTTTTAGAGGCAGGGAATATTTGATGTTTAGCACCATATAAAGCTGGTCTCATCATATCGTTCATTCCAGCATCTAAAATTACAAAAATTTTTTTACTGGTTTCCTTTAAATATATTACCCTTGATATCAAAATTGCAGTATTCCCAATTATTGATCTGCCAGGTTCAAAAATAATTTTTGAATTATTTTTTCTTAAAAATTTTTCAATTGCTGATTTATATTTTTTATAATCAAGTTTTTTTTGATTTTTTTCGTATGATATGCCCATGCCACCGCCTAAATCAATATATTCAAATTTAAATTTGGCTTTATTAATTATTTTATCAATAGCTTTAAGCATTTTTTCATATGGTTTATGATTGGTAATTTGACTACCAATATGTACACTTAAGCATTTTAATCTAATATTTTTTGACGTTCTTAAAACAGAGACTAATTTCAAAAATGTTTTCTCATCCACTCCAAATTTATTTTCTTTTTTTCCAGTTGAAATTTGTTTCAAGGTATTTGCATCGGTATTTGGATTTAATCTAATTCCAATATTTACAACCACATTTTTTTTCTTAGCTATTTTTTCAATTATTTTTATCTCACTTTCAGACTCAGAATTTATCAGTAATATTTTTTTTTCTATTGCAAATTTGAGTTCACTCTCAGTTTTTCCAACTCCAGAAAATACTATTTTTTTTTTGTTAATTCCTGCCTTAAGTGCCAGCATAAGTTCTCCTTTTGATACCACATCTGCACCAAGTCCAAATTTTTTTATCTCTCTAATTAAATTAATATTTGTATTTGATTTAATTGCAAAACAAACTAGTGGAGAAAACTTTTTAAAATGTGTAAAGAAATTTATAATGTTACTTCTTAATTTATTATATGAATAACAATATAAAGGTGTGGAGTGTTTTATTGCAAGTTTGTTAAGACTTATATTCTCGATAAAATAATTATTATTTTTATATCTCATTAGATATTATAAGTGACAGTTCTAGTATCATTCGCTTGATACTCAGGATCTCCCTTTCTACCACATGCTGTCAGTACTACTAAGCAAATTAAAATTAAAATTATTTTATTTTTCATTATTTTTTTTATATCTTCTTATCATCTTCTTTATATTACCAAAAGATGTTCCACCATGAGAAGTTTTCGAATTTATTGAGTAATTCAGATCAAATATTTTAAGAACATCACTTTTAAGTTTCGGTTCAACTTTGTTTATTTCATTTATTGTAAGATCACTTAAGGATTTGCCATTTCTTTCTGCAAAGTTAATAATTTTTGCTGTTTGCAAGTAGGATTTTCTAAAAGGATAGTTTAATTCTCTGACCATGTAATCTGCCAGGTCAGTAGCTGTTAGGTAACCTTTATTTGCAAGACTAAGCATTTCTTTCTTATTAACTGAAAAATTTTTAAATATATCATTTAAAAGACTTAAGGATATTTTGAGCTGATCATATGATTTAAAAACTAATTCTTTATCATCTTGTAAGTCTTTAAAGTAAGACAAAGGAAGCCCTTTTAAAATTGTGAGCATTGAAAAAAGATTCCCAAAAGATGATCCTGTCTTACCTCTTAAATATTCGAGTGGATCTGGGTTTTTTTTTTGAGGCATAATTGAAGATCCAGTTACAATTTTGTCATTTAAATGAATTAGATTATAGGCGTCTGAGTTCCAAATTATAAATTCTTCAGCAATTCTTGATATATGTATTGAACAGGCTGAACATGCATAGAGAAAATCTAAAACAAAATCTCTATCAGAAACAGTATCTATAGAATTATCTGTCGGTTTTGAAAAGTTGAGCTTTTTTGTAGTGAAGTTTCTATCAATGTTAAAAGAAGTTCCTGATAAAGCAGCTACACCAAGTGGATTTTCATTTAGTGCATCTAAATTATTCTTAAATCTTTTTTTATCTCTTTTGAACATTTCAACGTAAGCCATCATATAATGTGCAAATGAAATTGGTTGAGCATTTTTTAAATGAGTAAAACCAGGCATAACGGTTTTTATATTTTTATCTGCAACTTTCAGAATTGTACTTATAAGAGCATTAAGTGTTTTAGTTATTTCATAAGTTGATTTTTTTAACCATATTTTAAAATCAGTGATTACCTGATCATTTCTAGATCTTGCGGTATGTATAAATCCAGCATCCTCACCAATCAAATCAAACAATCTTTTTTCAATATTCATATGAATATCCTCAAGATTTTTATCAAAGGGAAATTTTTTTTTTATAATTTCATTTCTTATTCTATTTAAACCCCATACAATCTTATTTTTAATTTTAAAATTTATTATTTTTTGCTTAAAAAGCATTTCTGTATGAACAATAGATGCAGATATATCTTCATTAAATAATCTTTTATCTATATCTAGCGATCCGCCAAC
Organism: uncultured Pelagibacteraceae bacterium; assembly: GCA_902576045.1. GTDB lineage: Bacteria > Pseudomonadota > Alphaproteobacteria > Pelagibacterales > Pelagibacteraceae > Pelagibacter. The sequence goes on from CACGTU010000030.1 coordinate 5,167, forward strand.
TTTTCTGAATAGATTATTAGAGTTTTTTTTTATTCTAGAACTCCAAATTGGCTGATTGTTTTTATTTTTAGTCATGATAATTAATCATTCTTATTAAATGAAATTTAAAAATTTTTATTATTTTACTATTTTTCTATACTTAATATCATCTGGAACCTCATATTCAATAGAGCAACCTGATATTAAAAACTTGATAATTCATAAAGAAAAAAAAATAATTAAAGAAGTTTACTTTTTTGACTCACTTAATAACAAAAAAACTCTAGAAGAGTTTAAGAATAATATAAGTTTAATTAATTTTTGGGCAACTTGGTGTGCGCCTTGCAAGGAGGAAATGCCATCTCTGAATAATATAAAAAATATTTCTGAGTTAAAAAAAATAAATATAATTCCTATAAATATTGGTGAAGAGGAATATGAAAAATCTAAAATTTTTTTCGATGAACTCGGCATAGACAATTTAGAAATATTTAGTGGCCCAAGCGGAGATCTTGCAAAAAAGTTTAAACTAAGAGGTGTACCAACAACTATTATATTAGATAAAGAAGGACATGAGATATCTAGAATACTTGGATCAATTGATTTTTTAGATAAACAATTTTTAGAATGGTTAAAGAGTATAGTTAATTCTTAAAAAAATAAGCCAAACCTACTAAGACAATGATAGCAATGAACTGAAGTAAAACTCTTAATTGCATAAGTTTATTTGAATATTTTTTATCTTCATTCCCTTTAAATAAAGTTTTAATCCCTAAAATCAAAACAACTGCAACTGAAATGAGTAAAATGACTGCTACGATTTTTACTAAAATTTCTGAAACCATTATTTGATTGTAGTTTCTTTTTAAAATAAAAAAACATAATTAATTCTCTATGACATTTTGCCTAAATACAACAATTGTAAAACCAGAAGATGGAGAGGAAATTAAAAATGCAGTTATTTTACTTCATGGTTATGGTGGTGATGGTAAAGATATTAGTATGCTAACTCTCAATTGGAAAAGGTTTTTAAAAAATACAGTATTCTTATGTCCAGATGGTCACGAAACCTGCCCTATCAATCCAGTAGGCTTCCAGTGGTTTGATTTATCAAAGGATGATGAAAATTATGTTCTTAATGAAGCCCATAAAGCAGAAAATATAATAAATAAATTTATCGAAGAAATTAAGGACACATATAATCTTAAAAATTCTCAAATTTGTATTTCTGGTTTTAGCCAAGGATGCATGATGTCATTAAATATTGGACTAACATCTGAAGAAAGTTTCAATTGTGTGGTTGGTTTTTCAGGAAAAATTATTAGTAAGGACGATATATCATTAAGATTAAAATCAAAACCAAAAATTATGCTTATTCACGGAAATTTAGATGAAGTAGTATCTCCAAATTACTTATTAGAAGCAAAAGATTTTTTAATTAGAAATAAATTAAATATTCAAACTTTAATGATAGAAAATTGTGGCCATCATATCCCAATTGAAGCATCAAGTGCGGCATTAAATTTTATAAAAAAAAATTTAAAAACATAATAAATATTTTTTTATTAAATATCCTGGATTGAAATAAAAATTTATATAAGATAAGCTTAAGTATGGTTTTTAATTCTGATCAAAATCTATCATTAGAAAAATGTCCAGCATTAGTTTTAAATGCTGATTACCGACCTTTAAGTTATTATCCATTATCATTATGGAGTTGGCAAGATTCTATTAAGTCTGTTTTTTTAGATAGAGTTTCAATTGTAAGCTATTATGATCGAACTGTACGAAGTCCTTCTTACAGTATGAAATTACCTAGTGTAATAGCTTTGAAATCATTTATTAAGCCCCAAGCAAATCCAAATTTTACTAGGTTTAACGTATTTTTAAGAGATAAGTTTAGTTGCCAATATTGTGGAAGTAAAAATGAACTAACCTTTGATCATTTGCTACCAAGGTCTAAAGGTGGAAAAACTGATTGGAATAATGTGGTAACAGCATGTTCGTCATGCAATGTAAAGAAAGGAGGCAGACTACTTAAAAGTTCTGGAATGTCTCTTTTTCAATGGCCGTACGAACCAACTACTGAAGATCTTCACAAAAATGGAAAAAATTTCCCACCTAACTTTTTGCATAAAAGCTGGATGGATTATCTATACTGGGATGTAGAATTAGAGCCTTAATTATATTTTTTCAGAAATTTTTATTGCAGCCTTAGAACCAG
>CACGTU010000031.1 GCA_902576045.1 uncultured Pelagibacteraceae bacterium
ACAACACTTGGGTTTTGGACTGCGGCTGTATTAATAGAAACTTTGTCTGCACCGCAGTTTAAAAGTTTGTTTATATCATCAACACTTTTCACACCTCCTCCAACTGTCAAAGGCACAAAACATTTTTTTGAGGTTTCCTTAACCACATCGTAAATAGTTTCTCTATTTTCGTTTGACGCCGTAATATCTAAAAAACATATCTCATCAGCACCGCCATCACTATAAATCTTTGCTTGTTCAACTGGGTCTCCAGCATCTTTTAGATCAACAAAATTTATACCTTTTACAACTCTTCCATTTTTAACATCGAGACAAGGGATAATTCTATTTTTAAGCATCTATTTCTTTTGCTAGTTCTTCTAACTTAATATCTCCATCATATATAGCTTTACCAACAATTATACCTTCAATATTTTTATTATTTAATTCTTTTGCTTTTTTAATATCATCTATACCTGATACCCCTCCAGATATTATTACTGGACAATTCGAAGTATTAGCCACTATCTCGGTTTCTTCAAAATTAGGACTTTGCTTCATTCCATCTTTATTGATGTCTGTATATATTAGTCTGCTTGCTCCAAAGTTATTCACCTCTTTTAAATAATCCAAAGTCAGCTGATTAGAGTTTTCTTTCCATCCTAAAACTGACAAATATCCATCTTTTGCATCTAGGCCTAATGCAATTTTATTAGGGAACTTTTCACAAGCACTTTTTAAAAAATCTTTATTTTTGATAGCCGCACTTCCTAAAATAACTTTTTCAACACCAGCATCAGTATATTTTTTGATGCTTTCAAAGTTTCTAATTCCGCCACCAATTTCAATTTTAATGTCGCACTTCTTTACTATTTCTTGAATAATATCCAAATTAACAGTCTCCCCTGTTAAGGCTCCATCTAAATCTACAATGTGTAAATTCTTAAATCCATAATCTTTATACTTTGAAGCTTGTTCAAATGGAGATATCCCGTACTCAGTTTTGTTTTCAAATTCTCCTTTAATTAGTCTTACACATTTTTTGTCTTTGATGTCTATTGCAGGAAAAATCTTCATTTACTTTTTTTAAATTTTTCATCTTTTTTTGGTTTTCTTAAGACTATACTGTCCAGATAGATTGTTTGATCTTGCAAACTTTCCCAATCGGAATTCCAATATCCTATAGTTCTATGCCTATAAATTCCCATTTTCATATAACCACCTGTACATGTATCAGCTAAAGTTTTAATATTTTTAAGATCAGCAATTACTTCATTATTTTTATAAATTTTAAATCTGCCCGTTTCATCTAGCTTCCATAAGACATGAAATTTAATATGTGTCCATTTTCCTTTAAGATCATCTATTTTTCCGATTATTACTGGCTCAGATGAATATGCTGCCTTGCTAGCCCAGCTATAATTATGTTCTCCTTTATATTTAAAATCCTGGAACCAGAAATGACAACAACTATGACAACCTTTGGCTTTATTATCTGTATGCATTTGACCAATAATAACCACAGCACCTTTCTTAAGAGGCTCGTAACTTTCATCAAAATAAACTGCATACTCATAAATATACTCTTTATTTTTTAATTTCATGTCACCCAAATGCAATTCTTGTCTACTTCTATTGCCTTTGCCATCACACTGTATCTGAGTGGTTTGTGCTTTTCCTTTACCACATCCTGCATCTTCTCTATTTACTGTAAATTGAATACTAGTTTCACCTTCGTAAACTGGAAAGCCATCTGATTTTTTTACTTCCTTAATTCTATTTACTTTTTTTTCAGACATAGAAATAAATTGTTTTTTAAATCCCTTAATGTCTTTAAATTTTGTTTTATGGCTATCTGAAAAAGATGAATTGATATAAATAGAAAAAAAAATAATTGTAGCTAAAAATTTTTTCATAAATGAACTGTAAAATAAATACTAAAATTGAGATCTAAATCCCAATGAAATAAATTCAGTCTTTATCTCGTCAATATAATCATAGTCTAATTGGTAATATTCCAAACCCATATTCAAGTAAAAGTTTTCAACTTTATAACTTAACCCAAACCCATAGAAAAAATCTGAACTATCATCATCAGTAAGAGATGCTGTTGTTATGCCATCACCTGAAGCGGAAGCCGTTGCCTCATAAAAATGATAACCTATTCTACCGAACACATCTAACTCCTCTGAAAGTTTTGCTTTTGGCCTCAAACCAAGAGCTATGTTTTCTGAAGAAACCGATATTTTAGCATTATTTACTATGAACTCATATTCAGTCCCTTCGAGAGTGAATCTATCGCCATTGTCTCCAGACAATGTTGCATCTCCGGTTTCAAAAAAGGAAATATCTATCCCTAGATTGTCTGAATAATTATATCCAATGGTGAAGAACATATCATCATCATCTTCATCTAAAGAAGCAGTACTTACAGTAATACCAGTTTCAATTTTATTATTGTTAATACCGGTTATAAAATAATAATCTTTGGATAATGCTAAAGTTGAAAATAATATCATTATAAACAAATAAGATATTTTTTTCATAGAAACGTTTTATTATAGTCTCATAAAATTTTCAATTATTTTAAGACCAATTTTATCACTCTTTTCAGGATGAAATTGGGTTCCAAAAATATTTTCTTTTTCGACTGAGCAAACGATATTTGAAGAATAATCTGTTGTTGCCGAAATCACATTTTTATCCTCAGGGATAAACTCATAACTATGTACAAAATACATATGTGAATTATTTTCTACATCTTTAAAAATTTTGCTATCTTTAACTATATTTATTTGGTTCCACCCAATATGTGGAAGTTTATATTTTCCATTTTTGTTATCAATTTTTGATACTTTTCCAGGTAACCACCCTAATCCTTTTGTCTCAGTTTCTTCATAGCCAACATCAGCGAACATTTGCAAGCCCACACATATTCCAAAAAGTGGTTTTTTTTTATTTATCACAAACTCGTTTAAAGTATCTGTTAGACCATTTATGCTGTTTAAAGCGTCTATGCAGCTCTTAAATGAGCCTTGTCCAGGTAAAACGACTTTATCGCTTGATTTAATTTTGTTTAAATCTGATGTTACTTCTAAATTAACTGTACCTTTTGCAACCTCAGTGAAAGAATTAATTACTGAGCTTATATTGCCTGAGTTATAGTCAACAATTGTGACATTCATTAATTTTACAAAGAGCCTTTGGTAGAAGGAATAGTGGTTTTGTTCCTTGGATCCATTTCCAATGCAGCTCTTAAGGATCTTGCTAAACCTTTAAAACAAGACTCTATTATGTGGTGACTATTATCACCATAAATATTTTCAATGTGTAAAGTAATTCCTGCTGCTTGTGAAAAAGCTTGAAACCACTCTTTGAAAAGCTCTGTATCCATTTCTCCAAGCTTTTCGACTTTTAATTTCACTTTCCAAATTAAGTAAGGTCTATTTGATACATCGATTGCAACACGAGTAAGCGTCTCATCCATTGGTATCATTGCGTGTGCATATCTTTTGATGCCAACAAACTTTTTAGACGCTTTTTTTAAACATTCACCAATTGCAATACCTGTGTCTTCTGTTGTGTGATGAAGATCAATGTGTGTATCACCCTTAGCTTTAATATTCATATCCATTGAAGAATGCTTTGATAGTTGTTCAAGCATGTGATCTAAAAATCCTATGCCTGTGTCAACTTTGTATTTACCTTTTCCATCTATGTTAAGTTCAACATTGATGTTGGTTTCTTTTGTCTTTCTGCTTATTTTTGCTTTACGCTTCATAATTTAAAAGAGGTATATATATATAATTCAATTATGGCAATAATACTGAACCTGGGCTTGAACTATCAAATTTAGTATCCATTTATACAGCATGACAACAATAGTTTTAGTTAGAAAAAATAATGATGTAGTGGTTGCAAGTGATGGGCAGGTCAGTATGGGAAATACTGTAATTAAAAAAACTGCTAACAAGGTCAGAAAGATTGAGAAAAGAAATGTGATCGCTGGATTTGCTGGATCAACTGCTGACGCACTTACATTATTTGAAAGATTAGAGTCTAAGTTAGAAAAACATGCAGGTAATTTAACGAGAGCTGCTGTCGAACTAGCTAAAGATTGGAGAACTGATAAGTATTTAAGAAGACTTGAAGCATTAATGGCAATAGCTGATAAAGAAAAAAGTTTTATTATTTCTGGTACTGGAGATGTATTAGAACCAGAAGGAGACGTTATTGGGATCGGTTCAGGTGGAAATTATGCTTTAGCAGCTGCAAAAGTATTAATGGATGGTGATAAATCTGCTGAGGATATAGCAAAAAAAGCTATCAAAGTTGCATCTGAAATATGTGTTTTTACAAATGACAACTTGAGTATGGAGAAAATTTAAAATGGAAAAAACTAACGTAACTACATTTCCAAAAGAAAAAGTTGCAAAAGAAAACTCAACTATTGAAAATTCACTTTCCCCAAGAGAAATTGTTTCAGAGCTAGATAGATTTGTTGTTGGACAGAACAAAGCAAAAAGAGCAGTAGCTATAGCATTAAGAAATAGATGGAGAAGACAGGCTTTATCTGGAGATATGAAAGATGAAGTTCTTCCAAAAAATATTCTAATGATTGGGCCAACAGGTGTTGGTAAGACGGAAATTTCAAGAAGACTATCAAAGCTTGCTGAAGCGCCTTTCGTAAAAGTTGAAGCAACAAGATTTACAGAAGTAGGATATGTTGGAAGAGATGTCGAACAAATTGTAAGAGATTTGCTGGAGATTGCCATTTCTATGGAAAAGGTAAAAAAAAGAAAAGAAGTGCACGCTCAAGCCCAAAAGTTAGCTGAGGAAAGAGTTTTAGATGCACTAGTAGGTAATAAAGCAAGTGTTGCTACTAGAGAAAGCTTTAGAAAAAGGTTGAGAGATGGAGATTTAGATGACAATGAAATAGAAATTGCTGTTGCAGAAAGTAACCAAATGCCATCTTTCGAAATACCGGGAATGCCAGGTGCAAACGTTGGAATGATAAATATTTCAGATGTTTTAGGAAAATCTATGGGACAAAAACCAAAGAAGAAGAAAATGAGTGTAAAAGAATCTCACGAAATTTTAATCAATGAAGAGTCTGATAAGTTAATTGAGCAAGATAAAATTATTAAAGCTGCAAAAAATTCAACAGAGAATAATGGTATCGTATTTTTAGATGAGATAGATAAAATTTCAGCAAGAACTGATCGTGTTGGTGGAGATGTTTCAAGAGAAGGAGTTCAAAGAGATCTATTGCCTTTAATTGAAGGAACAACAGTGAGTACAAAATATGGTCCTATTAAAACTGATCATATTTTATTTATTGCATCAGGAGCGTTCCAATTAGCAAAACCATCTGACCTTTTACCAGAACTTCAAGGAAGACTTCCGATTAGAGTTGAACTTGATGCGTTAAACAGTGATGATTTTAAAAGAATTTTGAAAGAACCAGATAACAGTTTGATAAAACAATACAAGGCACTTTTAAAAACTGAAAGTGTAGATCTTGAATTCACAGACGACGGCATTGACACTATTGCTAATATTGCAAGTGAAGTAAATACAACTGTTGAAAATATTGGTGCAAGACGTCTTCATACCATTATCGAGAGAGTACTAGATGAGATTAGTTTTACAGCCACAGATAGAGCTGGCGAAAAAATAACAGTGGACTCTGAATATATTAAGAAAAATATTGGTGAACTAGTAAAAGATACTGATCTTTCTAAGTTTATTCTATAATTTCTTTTTTAAATAGATCTCAAAATTTCCTTTTGATGGACTGTCAACAGCTTGCTGATCAATTTTAATGATTTTTGACATGAGGTGAGGACTATCTTTAATGTAGTTAGGTACGGAATGCTTTAGTATACTTAGATCTTTAGATTGATATGGATCATTTATATTTTTTGACCTAAGTCCCTTGCCAGTTATTATATTTATTTTTGTTACATTTCGATCATAGCTATCTTGGATAAATTCAGAAACTTTTTGATTTGCCTCCTCAAGAGTAAATCCATGAAGATCTATAACTTTCTCTCCAATTCTATTCTGGTGATCTAAAGTTTCTTTATCTTTGTTGTCTAACTTTTCTGAGCTTTCTAAAAAATTTTGCCAGTCCTTTTTATCTTTATCTGAAAGTTTTTTTGTCAATTAAGCTTGGGTGTCAATTAGTACCCAATTTGGATTTATAGATCTACTGTCTTTGGAAAATTTCCAAATATCATGAACTTTTTTTATTTTCTCAGGATCTCCTGAAACTGTTTTGTTTTCTTTGTCCTTAATATGTGAAATGATTTCACTTACAAACTCTACGGTTACCTCTAACATATTTTTATTTTGTTCATGATTTTTAATTTCTGCGGAATTAATTCCTATGAAAGTAGTGTTAGAAGATAAATTTTTAGACTTTCTGTCTTTTACTGCTTGATCAAATTGATCATAAACTTCTTTACCTAACAATGATTTGATATCCTTTAACTTTCCTTCTGAAAAACTTGTGACAATCGTTTCATAAGCAATTTGCGCACCTTTTAAGAATTCTTTTTTAGCATTATCATCAAATGTATCAGCGTTTAACTTTACATCTGTTTTAACGACTGGCGCCTCATGTGGAAAGCTCTGGTTAATATCTTCTTCAAAGCCTGATTTTTTTCCTAAAATTCCTCTTAATCTTAGAAATATAAACCCTGCAATCATTGCAAGAAGGATGATATCGATATATTCAAAGCTATAACTCATATGATAATAATATTTACTATGTTGCCTAATTTCAACTGGCAATTTACATTATAGACAAATGAACTCAGTGTTAATTCTAATTTTGTCTATTCCTTTAATTGAAATTTACCTATTTATTAAAATTGGATCCTCTATTGGGGCATTCAATACAATTAGTTTAATTTTGCTGACAGCGATTATAGGGGTTGCTTATGCTAGATACGAGGGATTTAACACTCTAAGATCTGGGATGGCTCAATTAGTTAAAAATGAAGTTCCGATTTATGAAATTGTGTCAGGCGCCGCGCTTACATTTGCTGCCATTCTATTAATCATTCCCGGTTTTGCCACAGATTTTTTAGGATTACTATTAATTATTCCAATTACAAGAAAGCTTATCTTTACTGCTTTTTCCAAAAAATTTAATAAAAAAAAAAATACCTTCGAAAAAAAAGATTTTGTTGAAGGCGAATATAAGGATAT
>CACGTU010000032.1 GCA_902576045.1 uncultured Pelagibacteraceae bacterium
GTTAACGATCAAGCTCAAAAAACAGACGGATATCAATTAAGTAAAGCCTTACTTTTAAACGAAAATACAGAATTTAATGGTAAACCAGAATTAGAAATTTACGCAGATGATGTAAAATGTTCTCATGGTTCTACCTCAGGCAATTTGGATGAAAACTCCATATTTTACCTAATGTCTAGAGGTTTAAATTACGATCAGGCAAAAAAGTTACTAATAGATGGTTTCATTAATGATGTAATTGAAAAAATAACAAACATCGAAATACAGAAATATCTAAAGGAGGCGATAAATTAATGGATATAGATAGCATTAAAAAAGAATTTCCAATATTTGATAACAAAGTTCAAAATAATGATCTTGTATATTTAGACAGCGCAAACTCCTCACAAAAACCAAGAGTAGTAATTGATAGAATATATGATTTTTATTCTAAAGAGTTTTCTAACGTAGGTAGAAGTGTTCATTATTTAGCTGTTGCTGCAACAAATCTTTATGAAAATACAAGAACATCAGTTCAAAGATATATTAATGCCAAAGATAAGAATGAAATTGTATTTACCAAAGGTGCTACAGAAGCAATTAATTTGGTAGCAAATACCTTTGGGCAAAAGTATCTAGAAGAAGGTGATGAAGTTTTATTAACAGAACTTGAACATCATTCTAATTATGTTCCTTGGCATTTCCTAAGAAATTCAAAAAAAATTAAAATTGAATTTGCTGAGATTAATGAAGCAGGTGAGATAACTATTGAAGCAATAAAAAACAAAATAACTAATAAAACAAAAATTATAAGCGTTACTCATTTATCAAATGTAACTGGAGCAATATTACCGATTAAGGAAATTGTAGAACTTGCACACTCAAAAAATATTCCTGTTTTAGTGGATGGTTGCCAAGGAGCACCACATTTAAAATTAGATATGCAGGAATTAGATTGTGATTTTTATGCTATATCAGGACATAAAATGTATGGGCCAACAGGAATAGGGGTTTTATACGCAAAAAAGAAATGGTTAGATGATCTACCTCCATACCAAGGTGGTGGAGGGATGATCAATGAAGTTAAAAAAACTGGAATTTCTTATGGTGAACTACCAAATAAATATGAGGCAGGCACAATGGCAACAGCCCAAGTAATTGCATTTAACGAATCTATAAAATTTATGGAAAAAGTTGGTATTGAAAATATAGAAAAGCACGAGAAAGAGTTATTGGATTATGGATTAGATATTTTGGGTAAAAATAATTCAATAAAAATTGTAGGTAATCCAAAAAATAAAGGTGGAGTGATTTCTTTTACCATTGAAGGTGTTCACCCACATGATATTGCAACTATTCTTGATGAAGATGGAGTAGCAATCAGAGCAGGACATCATTGCTGTCAGATATTACATGAAAAGCTGAAACTCCCAGCCACTGCAAGAGCATCGTTTGGTATATATAATACAAAAGATGATATCGATCAATTAAGCCAATCAATAGAAAATTGTAAAAAAATATTTAACATATAATGGACCTAAAAGAATTATATCAAGAAATTATTTTGGATCATGGTAAAAATCCTAGAAATTTAAGAAAAACTGAAAACTTTAATAAAGACGCTAAAGGTCATAATCCTTTATGTGGAGATAATGTTCATATCTATTTAAAATTAAACGAAAATAAAAAAGTTGAGGATATTTCATTTGAAGGACATGGGTGTGCTATATCAATGGCATCAGCCTCTATAATGACTGATTTAGTTAAAGGTAAAGAGGAAGCTGAGGTAAAAGAAATTGTAAACGATTTTTTAGACATGATTAAAGAAAAAGAGGAACTTCAAAATAAAATCTTAAATGAAGATGAAAAAACTAAATTAATGTGTCTATCAGGTGTAAAACAGTACCCAATGAGAGTAAAATGCGCTACTCTTTCTTGGCATACTCTAACATCAGCAATAGATGATTTTCAAAAAATAGTAAATACTGAAAGCTAAAAATGGATTTAAAAGAAAAAGTAATTACAGAAATAAAAAAAATATATGATCCTGAAATTCCGGTAAATATTTATGAACTTGGTTTGATTTATGACATTAAAATTAAAGATAAAGACGTCCAAGTTAAGATGACGCTTACAACACCTAACTGTCCAGTTGCAGAAAGTTTGCCTAAAGAAGTTAAGGATAGTATAATGGAACTTAAAGAAGTTAATAAAGTTGATCTTGATTTGGTTTGGGATCCTCCTTGGGACAAATCAATGATGTCAGAGGCAGCAAAATTAGAACTAAATTTATGACAAAACAAATAATAACTCTAAGCGATAATGCAGCAGCAAGAATAAAAGAAATAATGTCTAAAGATCAGCAGAATTCTCTTGGTGTAAGAGTTGGAGTTAAATCAGGCGGATGCGCAGGGATGTCTTATATTATGGAATACACAAAAGAAATTAATCCTAATGATGAATTAATTGAAGATAAAGGGGTTAAAGTTTTTATTGATTCTGCAGCGGTAATTTATCTGCTTGGTACAGAAATGGATTATAAAAAAGATCAATTTTCGTCCTCATTTGTGTTCAATAATCCCAATGAAACTGAGCGTTGTGGATGCGGAGAGTCATTCAAAATCTAGTATTAGTTTAGTGCATACCAGAGTTGTTAAAAACACATATCTATTGTATAAGCAAGGTATGAATAAATTTGAGTTTAAAAATCTTGTTAAAGACCTTAAGGATAACTTAAAGGAAAGATCATTCTTTAAAGTTTTACGTAAAGAAGTTGAGACTGGAGCTAATGGTACTCAAGATTACGTTGTTAAAAAAGGTGTTAACAAAGACTCAATTGCATCAACCAAACAGTAGTTAATTTTTAACTGCTATAATACATCTCAAACTCAACCGGGTGAGGTGCATGCTCAAACTTATGAATTTCCTCGAACTTAAGTGCAATATAGGCGTCTATTTGATCGTCACTAAATACTCCACCTTGAGTTAAAAACTCTCTATCTTTATCTAAAGCTTCCATTGCTTCTCTTAAAGATCCACAAACTGTTGGAATACTTTTAACCTCTTCCTCAGGTAATTCATACAAATCTTTGTCAAAAGAATCCCCAGGATGAATTTTATTTTTAATACCATCTAAACCCGCCATTAACATTGCCGCAAAAGTTAAGTAAGGGTTTCCAGCAGCATCTGGAAATCTAATTTCACACCTTGCGCCTTTTTTGCTTAAAGTAATTGGTATCCTACAAGATGCAGATCTGTTACGTGCTGAATATGCTAATAATACTGGTGCTTCGAAACCAGGTATTAATCTTTTGTAACTGTTTGTTGTAGAGTTAGCAAATGCATTAATTGCTTTAGCATGTTTTAAAATTCCACCAATATAAAACAATGCTGTTTCAGATAATCCTGAATATGCATCACCAGAAAAAACAGGAGTATCACCTTTCCAAACTGATTGGTGTATATGCATACCCGAACCATTATCTCCTGCCACGGGCTTTGGCATAAACGTAGCTGTTTTTCCAAACGAGTGTGTAACCATTTGAACAACATATTTATATAACTGAACATTATCCGCTTGGTTTACCAGTGTACCAAAATACATACCTAGCTCGTGTTGACTTGGAGCAACTTCATGGTGATGTTTTTCAACTTTTATACCAACATCCTTTAATCCTTTTAAATATTCACCTCTCATATCTTGAGCACTATCAACTGGTGGAACTGGAAAATATCCTCCTTTGATACCAGGTCTATGTCCCATGTTTCCATTTTCATACCTTTTTCCAGAATTGTAAGGACCTTCCGTGCTATCAATAGCAAAACTAGTCTCGTTCATATCGTTTTTAATTCTTACATCATCAAAAACAAAAAATTCTGGTTCTGGTCCGAAAAAAGCTTTATCACCAATACCTGAGGATTTTAGATATTCCTCTGCTCTTTTAGCTGTACCCCTTGGATCACGTTCATAAGGGTTTTTCTTTACAGCATCTAAAATATCACAGAATAAAACTAATGTATTATGAGAAGTAAAAGGGTCCATAAACATTCTTGATAAATCTGGTTTTAGTATCATGTCAGACTCATTTATTGCTTTCCAACCAGCTATTGACGAACCATCAAAAAAGACACCTTGATTTAACATGTCTTCATCTACTACAGTAGAGTCTATTGTTAAGTGTTGAAGTTTTCCTCTTGGGTCTGTAAATCTAAGATCTACAAATTCAGCCTCTTTATCTTTGATCATCTTAAGTACATCACTAGCGCTCATAATTTACTCCTATTAATTTTGTAATCTGGCGTCATTAACATTAAAAAAATGATAAATAATGCATATAAAATAGATAACACGTATGCATTTTTTACATATATATATGCTCAAAAAATTGATTTTTTTAACAACTTTAGATTGATATGAACATAATAGACAAAGAACCAGTGCTAAGAGCAAAAAAAGCACTTAAAGATTTTGATGGCTCCCTTGATGTAATTGAATTAAAAACTTCAGCTAGAACTGCAATTGATGCTGCAAATTCACTTAATTGTGAAATAGGTGCAATTGTAAAAAGTCTTCTTTTTAAAACAGAGAAAAATTTCATTTTATGCTTGGTAGCAGGAGATAAAAAATGCTCTTTAAAGAAATTAAAAAAAATCACTAATTTAAATGATATAAAAATGGCGTCTCCTGATGAGGTAAAGCAACATACTGGGTATACAATAGGAGGTGTTTCACCTGTAGGACATCTTACCGACTTACAAATTTATATTGATACAACTTTAGAAAGATTTGCAAAAATTTTTGCAGCAGCGGGCCATCCAAATTGTGTATTTGAGATTAGTTTTAATAATTTAATAAAACTTACTAACGGAAAAATTGAAAATTTAATTGAATGAGACAACCAAATTTAATTGATTATACTTTATTAACTCTTCTAGCTTTAATTTGGGCATCAGCTTTCTTTAATATTAAGATAGCCACATATTCATTTGGGCCTGTAACCATTGCTTTATTAAGAGTATTTTTTGGAGCTATTCCAGTTTTAATTTTATGTTTTTATAAAAAAATTAAAGTAGAGGCATTTTCAAAAGATTGGTATTGGTTTGCAATAATTGGTTTTATAAACTTGGTTGTTCCTTTTTTCCTTATTTCTTATGGTGTGAAATCTGTTCAAAGTAATTTAGCTGCAATTTTGATGTCCACAACCCCTTTATCTTCAACAATTTTGGGACATTATTATACTAAAAATGAAAAATTTAACTTTACAAAAACTATTGGAATTTTAATTGGTTTTGCAGGAATAGTATATTTATTTTCTGATAATTTATTAATTAACGAAAGTAATTTTTTCTCAGCAATACTAATTCTAGTTGGGTCTACTTGTTATGTAATTGGTGGTGTACTTACTTTAAAAATAAAAGAAAAAAAAAATGAGAATGTTACTGGTTCCATATTAATTTGGGCAGTTATAATTTTAATACCTCTATCTTTTTTTATTGAAAAACCTTGGACATATAATCCATCAATTCAGTCAACTATTTCTGTAATATATCTAGGATTGGTATCTACAGGTATAGCTTGGTTGTTAAGATTTAAAATTTTGGTAGATAATGGTCTAATTTTTCAGTCGCAAGTATCTTATTTAATACCTATATTTGGAACTATACTGAGTTATATATTTTTAAGAGAATTGATTACGGTTAAAGTATTAATATCTCTAATAGCCGTTGTAATTGGTATTTACTTTGTAAGACGAGCGGGTGGTAAAAAGGCTATTTAAGAGTTGAAATTTCTTTAATATGCTCTGGTTTAGTTTCACAACAGCCGCCTAAAATTCTTGCACCTTTTTCAACCATTCTTTTTGTAAATTTATAAAACTCTTTTGCACTTAGATTTCTTGAACCAAGTGCAATGTTAGGATTTGTTCCTATTTCATTATGTTTTGCTGAATTAAAAGTTTGCACTGGAGTTGGTTCTTCAATGCCCCATAAATTTACCTTAAATCCGAAAGGAAGTTTTAAATCAGAAAAAAAATCAGATGTTCTCTCAACTATTTCAGGAGATACACAAGCAAAAACTAGACCAATCCAACTGTTACATTTAAATTTTTCAATTATATTTTGAACACTTTCACCCGAAGGTAATTTGCAATTTTTTTTTAAATGTATGCCTACAACCACCTTTTTTCCGAGTTTTTCGACAATATTCGAAGCAATTTCGATTTCTCTACCACTGCTTACAACATCAAGATAAAAAAAATCAACATAAGGACTTATTATTTTAGCCTGCTCCTCAAAATCAGATTGAATTTCTGATAAACTTCTTTCATCTTCAACATAAGTATCACTTTGAGATGGCAATGAACCAGCTATCAATATATTTTGTTTAGAAATCTCTCTAGCTTTATTTGCCAATATGCCTGCTTGTTCGTTTGCATATTGAAATTTATCTAAAACTTTATTTTGAATAAATCTAATTTTTCTTGCAGAAAAGTTATTTGTTACAATTATATCTGCACCTGCGTTTATGTAGGACATATGTGCATCAATTACTAACTTATGAAATTCTCTCTCAATTAATGCGCTTGCAGACCATAGTGTACCTTTTGATATCAAACCTTTACTTAAAAGTTCCTGACCCATTCCTCCATCGAAAATTCTAATTTTTTCAAAATATTTAGTATCCATAAAATTATTTTTCTGGTCGTGTAGCAATATAAACACCCATTGATGCAATTAAAAAACCAATTATATCAATGTAGTATAAATTTTCGTTTAAAAATAACCAAGCCATCAAAGCAGATACAGATGGTATTAAAAAGAAAAAAGAAGTGGTTTTACTTGCCGAATTTTCTCTTATCAAAAACATTAGAATTGTAAAAGCACCAAATGAGACTAGCAAAACTTGATGACTCATAGCAGCTATGAAAGTAAAAGAAAAATTAATTTGAAATTTTGTAAAAAAAACTATTATTAATATATGGAATAAACATCCTCCGAGGGCTTGATAGGTATTACTTGTTTCTAGCGGTAAATTATTTGAGATTTTTTTTTGCCAAATTGTTGCAGATGTAATTGATACAAGAGAAATTATAGTTGCTATCACTCCATCAAAAGGAATATTTTTCCCTATGTCAAAACCCAAGACTAATACAGCACCTAAAAATCCAAGTAATATTCCAATCCACTGATGA
>CACGTU010000033.1 GCA_902576045.1 uncultured Pelagibacteraceae bacterium
CAAATGTTCTCTCAACACCTTCACCAAATGAAATTTTTCTAACAGTAAAAGATGAGTTTATATCTCTATTTTTTTTTGCAATGCACACTCCTTCAAAATACTGAATTCTGTCTCTTTTACCTTCAGTAATTCTTACTCCAACCTTTACTATATCTCCTGGAAAAAAATCAGGATGTTTTCTCTCAGAAACAATTTTTTTTACAATGGACTGATTGATTTCTTCAATATTTTTCATTTTAGTTCTTTTTAGTCTTCTTATATTTTTTCCACAAATCTGGTCTTCGGTCGCGTGTTATAGCCTCAGATTGTGATAAACGCCAGTCTTTAATTTTGGCATGATCTCCTGATAATAACACTTCTGGCACACCTTTTTGCTCGAAAATTTGAGGTTTAGTATATTGAGGATATTCCAAAAGACCATTTTCGAAACTTTCATTTTTAGATGAGTTCACATTTCCTAAAACACCAGGAACAAATCTTAAAATCGCATCAAGAACTACAAATACAGCTGTTTCACCTCCAGACAAAACAAAGTCTCCAATACTTATTTCCTCTATATTTCTGCTATCAATTATCCTTTGATCAATACCCTCAAAATGACCACATATAAAATTAATTGACTCAAATTCTGAAAATCTTTTTGCACAATTATGATCAAAAATTTTTCCTTTTGGGCTTAGGTAAATTATTTTTTCATCCTGTGGTAAATTTTTATCCAATGATCTTGCTAATACATCTGCTTTCATTATCATACCATCACCACCGCCATACGGTGTATCATCAACTGTCTTGTGCTTGTCCTCAGCATAATTTCTAATATCCACAATTTCTAAACTCCAAATTTTTTCCTTCATAGCTTTGCCAAATAAACCTTTTTCTAGATAGCCTGGAAAATAGTCTGGATACAAAGTGAATACTCGAGACTTAAACATTTATTTTTTTTCTTCTGCCTTTGGTACTTCTGGAGCAGCTTCAGCCTTAGTAGCTTCTTTGGTATCTTCATTTTTTGGTGTTTCGCTTGTAGCATCTTTTTTAGGTGCTTCTGCATTGTTATCTGATTTCGTCTCAGTTTTTGCTTCCGCTCCTTCACCATCTTTTTTGTTTCTTTCTTTTTTAGGAACTGCTTTAATAGGGTTATTTCCGTTAGCTGGCATTTCGATTATCTGGTTCTCACCAAGAATTCTGGCAACTCTAGTTGTTGGTTGCGCTCCTTGACTTAACCAATATTTAATTCTCTCTTGGTCTAATCCTACTCTTTCTTTTTTTTCCTTTGGAAGTAACGGATTAAAGAAACCTAGCTTCTCAATAAATCTTCCATCTCTTGGAAATCTACTGTCAGCAACAACAATTTTATAAACAGGTCTTTTTTTCGTACCACCCATTGATAATCTCATTTTTAACATTTTTTCTCCTTTTTTTATTTAAGTTGATTAAAAAGTTCTGGTGGTATTCCTTTGTCCGCCATTCCTTTCATATTTCCTTTAGACATCTTTTTCATCATCTCAGACATCATTTTAAATTGTTTTAACAATTTATTGATAGTGGCAATGTCAGTACCAGAGCCATTAGCAATTCTTTTCTTTCTGGATCCATCAATTATCTTTGGATTTTCTCTTTCTTTTTTAGTCATAGATAAAATTACAGCTTCATTTTGGGTAATTATTTTTTCGTCAACACCTGCTTCATCCATTTGAGATTTAATTTTTGAAACACCTGGCAGAAAAGACATAATACCCTCGATCCCACCCATTTTCTTCATTTGCCGTAATTGTGATAAGTAGTCTTCTAAGGAAAATTGACCTTTTTTTAATTTTTCTTCAGTTTTTTTTAAATTTTCTTGATCTATATCTTCAGCAGCTTTTTCAACAAGAGAAACGATATCTCCCATTCCTAAAATTCTATTTGCTATTCTGTCAGGATAAAAAATTTCAAAATTATCTATTTTTTCTCCAATTCCCAAAAATTTTATAGGAACATCTGCAACATACTTCATACTTAATGCTGCACCACCTCTTCCGTCACCATCTGATCTGGTAAGAACTATACCTGTTAAATTTACAGTATTTTTAAATTCTTTAGCCACATTTGCAGCAACTTGACCTGTTAAAGAGTCTGCAACTAATATAGTTTCTGAAGGATTTATAATTCCTTCTATTTGTTTAATTTCACTCATCATTTGGAGATCTATTTGAGTTCTTCCTGCTGTATCAAAAAGAATTACCTCGGAGCCATTCAGGTTTGCTGCACTTAAAGCTCGTCTGCAAATGTCTGCAGGTAATTGACCTTCAATAACAGGTAGAGTAATTATGTTATTTTGTTCACCAAGTAATTTTAATTGTTCTTGTGCAGCTGGCCGGTACACATCAAGACTAACCATCATTACTTTTTTTTTATTATTTTTTTCTAGAAATTTAGCTAGCTTTGCAGTGGTGGTAGTTTTTCCTGATCCTTGTAATCCCACTAACATAATAGGAACAGGTGGAACAGCATTAAGGAGAATATCTGAATTTTTATCACCTAAAAATGATACAAGTTCATCGTAAACAATTTTAACAACCATTTGCCCAGGTGATGTTGATCTTACTATCTCCTTACCTAGAGCTTTTGGTTTAACTCTGTTTATGAATTCTTTTACAACATCTAGAGATACATCAGCCTCTAATAAAGCAAGACGAATAGCACGCAATCCTTCATCTACTTGTTTTTCATCAAGAGAAGGTGCTTTTTTTAAAGAGGAAAAAATTTCCTCAAATTTATTTGTTAAATTTTCAAACATAATTTCACACAGCAGGTATCGCACCAGTGGGCGAACCCTCGCTGACTGGTGTCGATCTCTTTGTTACCAAAGACACCGCAAATTGCTGTATTTTGCGGAAACTGCGGTAAACTATAATAGAGGTTCAAAAAGTCAATAAATAAGTTAAGTATTTAATCTATGGAATTTGATGCTTTTAGAATGGACGGTTTGGGTAATGATTTTGTCATTATTGATCAAAGAAAAAGGTCGGTAAGTCTTACTAAGGATCAAATTATAAAAATTTGTGATCGTAATTTTTTAGGATGTGATCAATTAATTTTTATACAAAATAGCACTATATCAAATGCTTCAATGCAATTTTATAATTCAGATGGGAGTACATCAGGAGCATGTGGTAATGGAACAAGATGTGTTGCATATTTGATTTCAGAAGAAGAGAAAAATAAAAATATAAGTTTAAATGTTGATAATCAAATACTTAATTCTAAAATTTTAGATAGTAAACAGGTTGAAACGATAATAGGAAAACCAAAACTGAATTGGAAGGATATCCCAATTAATAGAGAATTGAATACAAGAAATTTAGAATTAACCATTTCTGATGTTGACAATAATAAAATTACTGGAGGTGTAGGTATCAATGTTGGTAATCCCCATGTAATTTTTTTTGTAAATAATCTTGAATTATTTGACTTAAAAAAAATTGGTCCGCAAATAGAGAATAATGAAATATTTCCAGAAAAATGTAATGTTACATTGGCTCAGAAAATAAGTAACGAACATATAAAAATAAAAGTTTGGGAGAGGGGTGCTGGACTAACAAAAGCTTGCGGTACAGCCGCATGTGCAACAGCTGTTGCTGCTAACATTGATGAATTGGAAAATACAGTCACTGAAATAGAATTTAAACTGGGAAGATTACAAATAAAAATTGATCAAGATAAGTTTATACATATGAAAGGTCCTGTTTCGGAGATACAAAAAATAACAATTAAACTTTAATGGGAATTTTTGAAAAATTTAAAATCGGATTTAAAAAAAGTGCCGATAATATTGCTTCTGGTCTAAGAGAAATAATAATTAAAAAAGAAATAGATGACAAAACATTAGATGAAATTGAGGAATTCTTGATTAGCTCAGATGTGGGAATTGATGCTTCTTCAGAAATAAAAGAAATAATAGCACGAAAAAAAATTGATCCAAAAAATAATGCTGTAAGTGAGGTTAATAAAATACTTGAAGAATATATTATCAATCTTATGGAACCACTCGAAAAAAAAAATTTTTTTGAAAAAAAAGAGAATTTGAATATTATTTTAATTTCAGGTGTTAATGGTGTAGGCAAAACCACAACAATTGGGAAAATTGGAAAAATTTTTATTGAAAATCACAATAAAGTTATATTTTCTGCATGTGACACTTTTAGAGCTGCAGCAATTGAACAGCTAGAGGAGTGGTCAAATCGAGTTGGGGCTACGATTATAAAATCAAACGCTGGTTCTGATCCAGCCTCAGTTGCATTTAAAGCTGTTGAATATGCTAAGCAAAATAATATCAATCAAGTTTTGATAGATACTGCCGGAAGACTACAGAATAAAAAAAATCTTATGGAAGAATTTAAAAAAATAGGAAATGTAGTTAAAAAAAGTTCTGAGGGCGCACCGCACGAGGTAATACTTGTTTTAGATGCAACATCAGGTCAAAATATTATTAATCAATTAGAGGAATTTAATAAAATTATTCCAGTTTCAGGATTAATAATGACAAAATTAGATGGTACTGCAAAAGGAGGAATTCTAATTGCACTTTCAAAAAAATATAAAATACCAATTGTTGGACTTGGTTTAGGTGAAAAAGAAGATGATTTGCAAGTTTTTAATGCAAAACAATTCGCGAGTGCATTTACTCAAAAGATGTAATTAAGTTTTTTGAAATCAGTGGCTTATAAATATTACATTCAAAGTTTGTTTTCAAATCTCTATAGCCACAGTTTTTTGCGAAACTTGAAACAATAAATTCTAATTTTCCGTTTGATTTTGCAGTAGACAAATGTTTGTTTGAAATACTGAATTTAAGATTTTTAAAAAAATTTTTTGATGCGCTTACTAATATCAATGTATCATTATCATTTAACAAATAATATGCAAAGTCCTCGGGGAACATTGGATATTCAAAATTGTTTGTAATTTTTTTTACTCTTTTTGGAAACCACTCATAAGAGATAAGAGGATAATCTTTCTTAGTTTTATGGTCATGGATATAAAGGTCTTGGGGATAATCATTGAGATAATTTCTATGCTCTCCTTTTGCAATTATAGCCTTTTCTCTAGTCTTAAAATAAAGAGTGAATTTTTTATCATAAGACTCCATTAGACCAATATGAAAATATTTATTTATTTTTTCTGCATAAGCATTATTAAAAAAAATAAAAAATAAAAAAATTATAATTATTTTCATTATAATTTTTAACTAAAGAAAAAGATAATGCTTTGGTTAAATTGTGTTCTAATTTAAGCTAGAAATAAATTTTTTAATTGTATTTATTAAATTTTCATTAAAATTCATCATATGATCGTCATTATCACTGAAAAAATTGTATTTAACACCATCAAATTTTTTGTACATTTCTTCACCCATACTAAAAGGAACAATTTTATCCTCTCTTCCGTGCATTATTAGAATAGGCGAATTTATTTTTGATATTTTTTCAATCGACTTATATTTGTCCTTTAAAATTAATTTAGCTGGCAAGTATGGGTAATATTTTTTAGCTAGGATTTCCATTGAAGTAAATGGTGACTCTAATATTAAACCAGAAAAACTATTAAAGCTTGCAAGATCTACAGCAATTGCTGTTCCAAGAGATTCTCCATATAATATAATTGAATTGTCCTCTACACCGTTTGAATTAAGCCATTTCTTCACAGCCCTTGCATCTTCATAAAGTCCTTGCTCAGTTGGTTTGCCCTTATTTCCACTGAAACCTCTGTAAGCAAATATTAAATAATTAATATCTAACTTAGAAAATTCATTAAGTTTATAAATTCTATTATCTATTTTTCCTGCATTTCCGTGAAAAAAAAGAATAGTTTTAAAGTTTTTATTTTTCACAAATCTCCAAGCTACAAGTTCATTTTCAGACTGAATATATACTTTTTCTATTTTGTGATTAAGCGGTCCTTCATCTAAGTAATTATTTTCACCTGGGTGATAAAGTAACTTTCTTTGGTAAAAATATACTACAAGCGAGACCCCAAAATAAATTAAGAAAATATAAAATAATATTTTAAAAAAAATCATTTTATGCTTTTTGTTCATTATCAACTTTTCTTTTAACTAAATATATTCCAAAAAATACTAAGACGGTTCCTAGATAATGGTAGTTTTCTAAATTTTCATCGAATAAAAATATTCCATAAAATGCCCCATAAACAGTGAATAAATATAATGTAAATCCAGTTACAGACGCTCCTAATTTTTGTTGCGTTAAAGTATAAAGTGCAAATGCAATAATTCCTGGTGAAATTGCTGCAAACAATACCCAAAAATAAAAATTTGAGTCAAATTGAGTTTGTACAAAATATATTTCTTCTAATAAGTAGAAAGGTAACAAACTAATGATGCCGCCGAGTGAAATAATAGTAAACCTTGGAAAAACATCTAAATCAGACTTCCAGTAAAATAAGAAAATTGAATATAATGCCCAACCAATTGCAGCCCCCAACATCCATAAGTCACCTTGATTAAAAGTTAAATTGAATAAAAGCAAAATATCACCTTTGATTATAATAATAAGAACTCCAACTAAACAGGAAACTAAACCAAAAATTTTAAGTTTATTTATTTTTTCACCAAAAAATAAAGAGGAAATTATAATAATAAAAATTGGAGAGGAGGTATAAATAATTCCCATATTAATTATCGTAGTTGTTTTTCCAGCTATAAAAGGGAAGGCGCCACATACACCACAGCCCATTGAGCCTAAAAATAAAAGTTTCCAGATTTCTTTTTTTATGATCCTAATTTCTCTTTTAATAGAAAAAAAAGTAAAGGATAACAGAATTAAAAAAACAAAAAACCACCTCCAAAATGCTAATGAAATTGGAGGTATAAACTCAACACCCCCACGAGCAACTATTAAGTTGCTTGCCATAAAAATTGGTTGAATAAAAAGTAATAGATAAGGAAAAAGATTTTGTTTGTTCATCTTTATTTCTTATAGTTTAATTTTTATTTTTAAGAAGATATGTTTAGATTGAAAGATTTATTGCTTGTCAAAAAAAGCTTCGTAAAT
>CACGTU010000034.1 GCA_902576045.1 uncultured Pelagibacteraceae bacterium
GAATGCTAACTCTTGATTGTTCTCATCTAATATTTTTTCAATATCTTGAATGGGAGTTCCTGCCTTAACTTTGATGTAGAGTTCCTCTTTCTTATAATCAATAATCCCAGAAAGTTTTGAAAGAGTTAGTTTCCTAGCAGTTTGTAAATTATAACCAAAACCCTTTTTTGTCCCTGTTCCAGTAATCTCTATAGGTAGTTGTTTCGAATAAATTTCTCTTACTATTTCTGATACCTCTTTTTCAGTACTTGGACTTAATATTTCAGAATCTAGGGAGATCTGGGAATTTTTCTTCTCCTCTGTGGACATGGACTCTTCCTTCCTCTGCACATTTTCTTAGTATCGGATAAACCTTTCCTGGATTTAAAAGATTTTTTTCATCTAAAGATTTTTTAATATTCAATTGTTGTTGAATATCGTCATTGTTAAATGACTCGCACATTAATTCTCTTTTTTCAATTCCTACACCATGTTCTCCCGTTAATGCTCCACCATGTTTTACACATGCTTTTAAAATCTCTGCACCAAATTCTTCAGTTTTTCTCAACTGTTCTTTATCACTACCATCAAACATTATAAGAGGATGCAAATTTCCATCTCCAGCATGGAAAGCGTTTGCCACAGCTAAATTATATTTTTTTGACAGCTCATTTATTTCTTTCAAAATTAATGACAGCTTCCCTCTTGGAATAGAGCCATCCATACAATAATAATCTGGGGCCATTGCTCCACAAGCTGGGAAAGCAGCTTTTCTTCCAGACCAAAAAGCTAATCTTTCTTTTTCATTATTGCTTAATTTCATACTATTAGAGTTATTTTGTTTAGCAATCTCACTTACTTTATTTAAAAGACCGTCAACTTCAGATTTGGTACCATCAAGCTCAACAATCATTAAAACTTCTGCGTCTTTAGGATAACCGGCTTTTGAAAATTTATCTGTTGCGTCAATCAAAGCTTTATCCATCATTTCCATTCCAGCAGGGACTATCCCGCTTGATATAATATCAGAAACACAATTGCCTCCATCTTCGACCGTAGGAAAGCCAATTAAAGCGGCTCTCACAGATTGAGGTTTTCTTAAAATTTTTACTGTTACTTCAGTAATTACTCCTAGTAGCCCTTCAGATCCACATACTAGCCCTAACAAGTCATATCCCTCTTGATCTAAAGTCTTACCACCAATTCTGGTAATAGTTCCGTCCATCATCACCATTTCAATACCAAGAATATTATTTGTAGTTGTTCCATATTTTAAAGAGTGAACGCCACCTGAGTTTTCAGCTACATTTCCTCCAATTGAACATGCTAACTGACTTGAAGGATCTGGAGCATAATAATATCCTTTATGTTGGACAGCATGTGTAATACCAAGATTTGTAACACCAGGTTGTGTCACAACACATTTATTTTCAAAATCTATTTCAAGAATTTTGTTGAATTTTCCAAGACCTAACAAAATTGCATCTTGAAGGGGGAGTGCACCACCCGACAAACCTGTTCCTGCACCTCTAGGGATGACTTTTATGTTTTCTTCATTACAGAATTTTAATATTTCACTTACCTCTTTTGTATTTTCAGGCAAAACAACTGCTAGTGGGGTCTGTTTATAAGCAGCCAAACCATCAGTTTCATATGGTTTGATCTCCTCATTCTCACTTAGAATATTTTCATCTTTAGTAAATTTTTTAAGATGAGAAACGATTTGATCTTTCCTAGAAATTGTATCTTTATCAATTTTTGGTAAAGCTAATTCAGTCATAAATTATCCAAGCATTTTTTTGATATTTTCTAAAGCTTGAGAGATGTTATCTCTAGATGCCGCAAAACTAAATCTAACGTATTCATTACAACTTTTTCCAAATGCTGTTCCTGGTACTATTGCAACTCCAGCCTCATGCATTGCTTTTTGACAAAACTCCGCACCATTCATTCCAGTTCCAGTAACTTTAGGGAATGCATAAAAGGCACCACCTGGTAGACTACATTCAACGCCTGGCAAACTATTTAGACCTTCATGGATTAATTTTCTTCTCGCAGTAAATTTTTCCATCATTTCATGTATTGAGTCATCCGGGCCGTCTAAAGCTGCTATTCCAGCAAATTGAGCTGCTGCATTAACGCATGAAACGCTATTAATTAGAAGTTTATTTACATGTTCAACTAAATGTTCAGGCCAAAAACTCCAACCTAACCTCCAACCAGTCATTGAGTATGCTTTGCTCCAACCTTCTAATACTATTAACCTATCTCTTAATTCTGGGTAATTGAAAAATGTAGGCATTTCCTTATTATCAAAAATCTGTCTACTATAAATTTCATCACTTAAAATTGTTACATGCGGAAATTTTTCTAATCCCTTAGCGAGTTTATCTATTTCAGGTTTTTCAACAAAACTTCCAGTTGGGTTATTTGGATTGATTAAAATTAAAAGTCTTGTTTTAGCAGTTATCAGAGATAAAATTTTATCAGCATTGAATTTCAAATCTTTATCTTCTGTAAGATCATAAGGAACTGGGGTGGATCCAGTATAATTTATCATAGACTCATAAATAGGAAAAGCTGGTGTCGGATGTATTATCTCTGCACCTGGTTCTCCAAAACACTGTATTGCATATGTCATGGTAGGTTTACCACCTGGCATAATTAATATTCTTTCAAAATCAACGTCTGCGTTGTATCTTTTTTTAATCCATCTAGTTACAGCTTGTCTGCACTCAGGTATCCCATTTGACATTACATATCCATGGTGTCCATCATCCAACGCTTTTTTTGCAGCATCTACAACATGCTTTGGAGTTTTAAAATCTGGTTGTCCAAGTCCAAGATGGATCATGGGATGACCTTTCGCTTCTAGTTTTTTAGCCTCAGCTAAGACACTAAAAGCAGTTTCTGTACCTAATCTATTTAAGCTCGCAGCTAATTTCATTTCCATAATCTATCTCCTATATATTATTTTGTCCTGGTTTAATTCTGATAAATTTTTGCAACCCATTAGTATCATATTTCTTCTTATTTCAGCTTGCATATTATGTAGCAATCTTTCCACACCTACTTGACCTCCGGCTCCAAGGCTAAAAAGGAAAGCTTTTCCAAAACTACATGCTTTTGCGCCTGCCGCAAGGGCTTTTAACACATGTGTTCCTCTTCTTACCCCACCATCTAGTATTATTTCTATCTTATCACCCACAGCATCTGCAATTGCTTTGACTTGATCAAATGGAGATCTTGATCCATCCAATTGCCTACCACCATGATTTGAGATCATTATTGCAGTACATCCAATATCCACAGCTTTTTTGGCATCCTCAACTGACATAACACCTTTTAAAGCAAATGGTCCATTCCATTTCTTAATACAATACTCTGCATCACTCCAATTCATCTTTGGATCATATTGCTCATTAATATAATCAATGACAGATTTAGCGATATTTGTACCTTTGTCTGTTTTATGTTTGATATTTGCTAATTCAAACTTTTTATTAGTTAAATAATTTAAAACCCATTGAGGTCTCATCGCAAAACTCATTAAACTTTCCAGTGTAAATTTAGGTGGTGTAGTAAATCCAGTTCTATGATCTCTTTCTCTATTACCCGCAACTAAGGTATCTACGGTCAAACATAGTCCATCAAAGTTTGCTCTTCGACATCTATCAATTAGATCATCTGTAAAAGATTTGTCTTTATGAATATAAAGTTGAAATAATTTTGGCCCACTTGAAACATTTGCAATCTCCTCAATTGAGAATGAAGCCATAGTAGACATACTGTACATGGTGTTAAATTTTTCTGCTGCTCTGGCTGATGCTTTATCACCATCCGGGTGATATAAACTTTGCATTGCTGTTGGAGATAAAAAAATAGGCATATCAATTTTTCTACCAAAAATTTCTGTCTTCAAATCAGGTTCTCCTACACTTGTTAAAATACTTGGAACTAAGTCACAATCATTAAAAGCATTTGTGTTTCTTTTAAGAGTTGCTTCATCATCTGCTCCCCCATCAATATAATGAAAAATTGGGGCTGGTAACTTGCTTTTTGCAAGTTTTCTAAAATCTTCAAAATTGTAGCAATCTTTTACTTTCATACCTTAGGGAACTGTCAGTAAACTTTTATAAAATTAAACATATAACTATTAGCACCCGGATTTTTATCTCCTAGGCTGGCGTTAGAAATATGATTATAAGATAATCCGATTTCACTTTGATTTGATATCTCAAAAGATATCTGAATTTCAGTTTTAAATTCAATCACATGTCCTAAATCTTTTCCATCTCCCTCATCATAAAGTCCAGGTGTAAAGCTTGGTGTTAACGTAAAAGATCCGTTTTTTTTTGGGATTTGAAAACCTGTATATATATATTTCGCATTATCAGCTGTTATGAATGCACCAGTCACAGGCTGAAGAGTACCAAAAGAAGTTTCTCTATATAAATCCTCATTTATATGTTGAATTCCAAAAAGATTTGATTTTTTTCCATCATCACTAAAATCAAACACACCTGTGTAAAAGCTCCATTTGTTTCCAGAATTTTCAGCGTTCACAAAATTTGGAAACGATAAAACACAAAAAATAACTAAGCTAATTATTGATCTCATGGTAAATTGAGTTACTTTATAGTTACTTTTCTAATAATTAAAAGACCACCAAAAATAAATAAAATAAGGGGTAATCCCCATAAAAAAATTGTATTTTTATTCACTTCTGGCTCATAAACAATCCACTCACCATATTTTTCTTTTAAAAATTTGTATATCTCGTCTTCGGTATTTCCTTCTTTAATTTTAATTTGAATTAATTTTTTCATACTCAATGCAAAATCTGATTGAGAATCATAAACAGATTGACCTTGACAAATTAAACATCGTAAATTCTTGGTTATGTGATCAATATTCTTGTTTTGATCAGCAAAAGAGATATTGGAATGCAAAATAGTTATTATTAATATTAAGACTGTTAAAATAATTTTTTTCATTTTTTAATTAAACTAATTATATTTTCATAATCATCTTGGTCTAATGGACCAATAAATTTTTTAATAATTTTATATTCATTATTAATCAAGTATGTTTCGGGTACACCTATAGCACCAAGCTCAATTGATTTTATTCCATCACTATCTACCAAAACCTCATCGTATGGGTTTCCAAGATCAGATAGAAATTTTTTTGAATTATCTAAGTTATCTTTATAGTTTATACCTATTAGATTTATGTCAAATCTCTCATTCAGATTTATCAAGTAAGGGTGTTCAGCTTTACATGGCAAACACCATGAGGCCCAAATATTGATTAAATTTAACTCATTTTCTAACAATAAATCATTAAGAAATATATTTTTTCCTGAATAAAGCTCTTTAAGTGAAATTGAATTATTTAATTTATTATTTTCTGACTGTGGGGAATAATTTTTTTCTTCTTTCAAACCTAAAAGCAAAACAAAAAAAATTGCTACTATTAAAATTACAATAAAATAAAAAATCTTATTATTTTTCATTTAATTTAAAGAAGCTGAATACACCGCCAAGTGACATCAATAATACAGATATCCAGATCCAGATCATTAAAGGTTTGTGTTGGTATCTAACATTAAAAAAACCATCATTTTTAATAAGGCTGAAAACTAAAAAATTATCTGAAAATAGTGTTGATGAAATATCTGCTTCACTTGTGATAGTTTCGGGTTGGCTATAAACTCTAATTTCTGGTTTAAAATGAATAATTTTTCCATTGTCATTAAGTTTGAATTCACCTACTAATTTTTTAAAATTTGAATCACTTTCAACTTTAATATTCTCGAAAATTAATTTTTTATTTAAAAAATTAATTTCATCACC
>CACGTU010000035.1 GCA_902576045.1 uncultured Pelagibacteraceae bacterium
CTGGATATGATATTGAATTAATGAAAACTATTTCTGAAAGTGTTAATATTCCTGTCATTGCATCTGGCGGTGTAGGAACCCTAGATCATTTGCTTGATGGAATAAAATCAGGCGCTAGCGCAGTTTTAGCTGCATCAATATTTCATTATGGCACATACTCAGTTAAAGAAGCAAAGCAGTATTTGGCTTCAAAAGATATACCTGTTAGGATCTAATATGCTTAAAGCTTTAGAAGATCTTGTTACTCTTGCAAGAGAAAGAAAAAAGAACCCAGTCGAAGGATCTTATACTAATAAACTCTTAGAAGATAAAACTTTATCAAAAGAAAAAGTTCTAGAAGAGATAGGTGAATTAATCGAATCTGTAGAAAAAAATACAAACAAAATTCATGAAGCTGCAGACGTTTTTTATCATTTAATCATTTATCTCGAAAAAAGTGGAATTATGATAGAAGAAGTAATGAATGAATTAAAGCAAAGAAAGAAATAATTGAAAAAAAAAAAATTTTATAAATTCATAATAATTTTTACTCTAATTTTTTATCCTTTATCCAATGTATATGGGATCGTTAAAACTTTTAAAAACGGAAAAGGTCCATTGGTGCTTGGTGAGGATATGGCAAATTTATTAGAGTATTTTTTTAGCGGAGGTAGAATGGGTGTTTATGCAGAAAAACAATCAACAGCATGGTTCCCAGGAATTATAGTATTTGCAGAGGATGGATCGGATTTTTCTTATATGAGAAGACCAGCTCATGTAGATGCAAGCAATGTAGATACAAAAAATTATGTTGGTATGGTTCTTAAAGATTGTCAAAAAAAATCTGGAAAAGAATGCTACTTGTTTGCAAGTGGTTACAAAATTTTGTGGGATAACGGGAGCAACAAAAAAAGACGAAAGCTTAAGAGAAAAGAAATAAAAGCTGGAAAAACTCTTCAAATACTTCAAGAATTAGGATTTTACGATCCAGCATATTCTCAATCTTCAAGCAATCTCAGTGCTAGCAAACAAGAAAACTCTAAATCAACAAATGATCAAGATATTAAAAAAATATTTGTGTCTGGAGAGAGAGCAATGGCAATTCAATGGGAAGGTTATAAAGATTTAATAGTAGGGAATATTAATTTTAAAGTTTCTGAAAACGTTGGGGCTTTTAAACTAAGACTCCCAAAAAATGATGGAATTTGTAATGGCACCTATGCATTATCTGAAATTAAAGGTACTTGGTCAATAATGTGTGATAACAAAATGAGCGCATCCGGAACACTTCAATGGAATAGCGCAGACGACTCAGTTACAGGGTCAGGTAAAGATACAAATAATAAATCAGTGAAGTTCACTGCATCTGGAATAAACTAGTTAAATATAATTAACTAACCATCGTAAGGTAGAACTCTTATTGTTTTACCAAAAATTATTACAACCCTATCGTTATTACTTAATTTTGTTTCACTACCTTGAACGATGGCAACATCATCTTCACTGTCATCAATATCAATAATATATTGATGTCCATCATGGTTCCCCAACAAGGCTTCAGTGACATAACCAAGTGCAGCCCCACCTATTGTTGCATAAACGATTGCAATTTCCTCACATTTTGCACCTGCAATTAGTTCTTTTCCACAAACCTGTGTACCTAAAAGACCACCAATCATTGCTCCTGTGGTAGCACCAATCAAACTTCCTTCACCTTTAACTTTTACTGGTAAAGAGGAAACAATATTTCCGTATTTAATTGATTTAATTCTCTGAGTATCTGATTTTTTAACATCGGATGGATTGGTCGTGTTACACGAAACTAAAAATAGAGATAAAAATAAAATAAATATATATTTCACATTTATTTGATTAGATTTAAAATTAGCCATAAATTAGGCATTAAATATTATTTGTGGGTTTGCATATGAGCATTGTAAAATCATTAATAGAATATCACAAAATGATACCTCATCCTGAAGGTGGACATTACGTTGAGGTATTTAAAAATAAAGATGTGAGTCATATTTATTTCTTATTGGAAGGCCATGAACATTCTCATTGGCATAGAATAACTAAGAATGAAACAGTTCACTTTTATTCTGGAGATCCTTTAGAAATATATACCTCCAAAGATGGAGAAGAGTTTGAAACTAACCAAATTGGGTCAAAGAACAATTTTATTTATAGTATTGAAAAAAATACTTGGTTTGCAATGAAACCAAAAGGTAAATACAGCTTAATTGGATGCACAGTTGCTCCAGCTTTTGAGTTTGAAGATTTAGAACTTGCGCCAAAAGATTGGAAGCCATCTAAATTTAATTTATCTCTAAAGTAGAATTAAGTATTCACATTAGTTAAATCCAGATATACTTTTTTTATAAAAATGAGCCATAAATTTTATAAACCTGCAAGATCTAGACTTCAAAGAAGCGAACTAGCGGTTCCAGGCTCGTCTCCAAAAATGTTTGAAAAAGCATTGAATTCTGAAGCCGATTATATCTTTTTAGATTTAGAAGATGCTGTTTCTCCAAATGATAAGATAACTGCAAGAGCAAATGTTATTAAAGCTTTAAAAGAAATTAATTGGAGAGAAAAAGGAAAAACAATATCTGTTAGAATTAATAGTTTGGATACGCACTATATGTACAGTGACCTTGTAGAAATAGTTGAGCAAGCTGGAGAAAATGTTGACACAATATTGGTACCAAAAGCAGGTACTGCTAGTGATGTTTATATGGTTGATTGTATGCTTACACAAATTGAAACAAATAAAAAAATTAAAAACAAAATTGGAATTGAATGTTTAATCGAAACTGCACTTGGAATGTCAAACATTAAAGAAATTGCTACATCAAGCGAAAGACTCGAGGCTTTACATTTTGGAGTAGCAGATTATGCAGCAAGCTTAAGAGCAAGAACAGTTGTTATAGGTGGATTAAATCCTGATTATCCTGGTGATCAATGGCATCATGGTTTATCAGAATTAGTAATGACTTGTAGAGCCTTTGGATTAAGAGCAATTGACGGCCCTTTTGGAGATTTTAATGATCCAGATGCTTATATAGCTGCAGCAAAAAGAGGAGCGGCTATAGGGATTGAAGGAAAATGGGCAATACATCCTTCTCAAATAGAATTAGCAAATAAAGTATTTTCACCTCCAGAGACTGAAGTGAACAAGGCAAAAAGAATTTTAGAAGAACTTGAAAAAGCCTCTAGTGAAGGCAAAGGTGCAGCCCAATTAGATGGAAGAATGATCGATGCAGCGTCTGCAA
The DNA here is from genome assembly GCA_902576045.1 of uncultured Pelagibacteraceae bacterium. Classification (GTDB taxonomy): domain Bacteria; phylum Pseudomonadota; class Alphaproteobacteria; order Pelagibacterales; family Pelagibacteraceae; genus Pelagibacter. Next base: position 3,255 of record CACGTU010000035.1, read on the forward strand.
GAATGGCAGAGAATATTGTTAATATAGATAAATTAATAAATAAATAATTATGGACATACACGAGTATCAAGCAAAGGAAATTCTATCTAGTTTTGGAGTAACTATTCCAAGAGGAGGCATTGTTTATAGTCCTGAAAATGCTGAAAATAAAGCTAGAGAGATTGGGGGATCTAAATGGGTTGTAAAAGCACAAATTCATTCTGGAGCGAGAGGAAAAGCAGGAGGAATAATAGTTTGTAATTCACCTTTAGAGGTTGCTCAGGCAACAGATAAATTATTAGGTAAAAAATTAGTTACAAATCAAACAGGACCTGAGGGAAAAATCGTAAATAGAATTTATATTGAAGAAGCAACTGATATTGAAAAGGAACTTTATCTAGGTTTAGTATTTGACAGAAGTTCAGAAAGCATCATGGTTGTAGCCTCAACCGAGGGAGGAATGAGTGTTGAGGAAATTGCCAAAGAAAAACCAGAGACAATTATTAGATCTAAAATTGAAGTAGCAGTAGGAATTCAAAGTTTTCAAGCAAGAGAATTAGCATTTGGATTAGGTATTGATCCAGAGTTAATAGCTAGAGCTTCAGATACGATAATAGGATGTGCTAAAGCATTTAGTGAGTTAGATGCTACAATGGTTGAAGTAAATCCATTAGTTATTTCAAAACAAAAACAAATATTAGCTTTAGATTGTAAAATGAGTTTTGATAACAATGCAATGTTTAGAAGAAATAAAGTTTCAGAACTGAGAGATAAATCCCAAGAAGATGAAAAAGAAGTATATGCATCTGACAGAGGTCTAAATTATGTAAGTTTGGATGGAAACATTGGAAATATTATTAATGGAGCTGGACTTGCTATGGCATCAATGGATATGATTAAATTGGCCGGTGGAGAACCTGCTAACTTTTTAGATGTTGGTGGAGGAGCAACACCAGAAAAAATTGTCAAAGCGTTTAGGCTTATAACAATGGACAAAAAAGTAAGAGTAATTTTAGTAAATATTTTTGCAGGTATAAATAGGTGTGATTGGGTTGCAGAAGGTATTGTTCAAGCGCTAGAAAAAATTGAGGTAAAGGTCCCATTGGTTATTAGATTAGCTGGTACAAATGTTGAAAAAGGAAACAAAATATTAAAGGACAGTAAAATAAACTATATTGAGGCAAGCACTCTAGAAGAAGCTGCTAATAAAGCTGTGGCGGCATTATAATTTATGTCAGTAATTATTCACAAAGATACAAAAATTATTATCCAAGGGTTTACCGGAAAAATGGGAACATTTCATGCTGAGGAAATGATTAAATATGGATCTAACATTGTTGGTGGTGTAACACCAGGCAAAGGAGGTCAAAAGCATTTAGATAGGCCAGTTTTTAACACTGTAAAAGACGCTGTTAAAAATACAGGTGCTACAGCATCAATATTATTTGTACCTCCCGCCTTTGCGGCAGACTCTGCAATGGAAGCAGCCGATGCAGGAATTAAAACTTGTGTAGCAATAGTTGATGGAATTCCATCACACGACATGATTAGAATTAAAAGATACATGAGACGATATTCTAGAACAGAAAAAATGACTTTAGTTGGACCTAATTGTGCTGGAATTATTAGTCCAGGAAAATCTATGTTAGGAATAATGCCAGGGCACATTTACAAAGAAGGTAGAGTTGGAATTATAAGTAGATCAGGAACATTAGGCTATGAAGCTGCTCAGCAAATGAAAAATTTAGATATAGGAATTTCAACAAGTGTTGGTATTGGTGGTGATCCAATCAACGGAAGTTCTTTTAGAGATATAATTGAAAAATTTGAAACTGACGATGAAACTGACGCTGTATTAATGATTGGAGAAATAGGTGGACCACAAGAAGTAGCAGCAGGAGAATTTGCAAAAGAAAATATGAAAAAACCAGTCATAGGATATATTGCTGGATTAACAGCCCCAAAAGGAAGAGTTATGGGTCATGCTGGAGCAATAGTCTCAGCTTATGGAGAAAGTGCAATTGAAAAGGTTGAAATTTTAAAAGATTGTGGTGTTACCATATCAAAAAACCCTTCTGTTATGGGTGACACTGTAAAATCTGTCTTGGAAAAAATGTAAATGTCTTACGATGATCAAAATATATTTGCAAAAATTTTAAGAGGGGAAATTCCTTGTAAAAAAATTTACGAAGATAATTTTGTATTATCTTTTTACGACATAAATCCACAAAAAAAAGTTCACGCATTAATAATTCCTAAAGGAAAATATATTAACTTAGATGATTTTAATAAAAACGCATCTGAGGATGAAATAATAGGACTTATTAAAGGAATATCTACTGTTGCCGATAAACTAGGTATATCCTCTGAAAAAGGGAATGGGTATAGAACTTTAGCGAACATCAATGAAGATGGGGGACAAGAAGTTCCACACTTACACTTCCACCTTTTCGGTGGTGAAAAAGTGGGTAAAATGGTTTCGTGATAACAAAAATAAACCGAAATTATTTAGA
>CACGTU010000036.1 GCA_902576045.1 uncultured Pelagibacteraceae bacterium
TTTTAAATTTGAAAACATCAAGACCTGTCTTAGCTTTAGTTGTCATGAGAATAACTCTTTCACCTTTCTTTTTTGCAAAAAAATCTTCAGAGTCTTTATAAAAAGTAATCATTTTTTCGTCTAAGTAATCCATAACTACTCTCTTAAATCTTTTATCATTAAAGAGAAAACCACAAGGTTCAATTATTTCAAGATGCGCCCCAAGACATGAGCATGTTCTAATAATCGAAGCAGTATTTTGAGGTATATCAGGCTCGTAAAGAGCAATTTTAGGTCCAGAAAATAACCGTTTATGTGTCATTGTTACCATAGAAAAATATCTTTTTTCTTATAAGAAATCATATATTACCAAAGTATTAAATTAATAAAGATGTCGGACAAAAACGATAAAAAAAAGACAGAACGAAGAGATTTCCTTTTTACAGCAACAGCAGCAGCAGGAGCTGTGGGAGTTGGAGCAGCAATTTGGCCAGTAGTAGACCAAATGAACCCGGATGCATCAGTAAAAGCTCTTGCAAGTACAGAGGTTGACATTAGCTCTGTTCAACCGGGACAATCTCTTACAGTGCTTTGGAGAGGAAAACCAGTTTTTATTAAAAGAAGAACAGATCAAGAAATTCAGAAAGCTAGAGAAGTAAGTTTAGGAGATTTAAAACATCCAGAAAAAGATGAAGATAGAGTTAAAAAGCCAGAGTGGCTTGTAATGCTTGGAGTGTGTACCCATTTAGGTTGTGTACCTCTTACAGATAAAGGAGACTATGACGGATGGTTTTGCCCATGTCATGGATCTCATTATGATACTTCTGGAAGAATTAGAAAGGGACCTGCACCAACTAACATGGAAGTTCCAAAATATGAATTTGTAAATAATAACACTATTAAGATTGGATAATAAAATATATGAGTGATCACGAATACACGCCTAGTTCAAAATTTGGAAAATGGTTTAATGATAGACTGCCTTTATTATCGCTTGTAAATCATTTAACTGATTATCCAACACCAAAAAACTTAAATTATTGGTGGACATTTGGTGGAATATTAACATTTTGTTTAATAACTCAAATAGTAACTGGATTAGTTTTAGCTATGCACTACATCGCACATGTAGATCATGCATTTAGTAGTGTTGAACATATTATGAGAGATGTGAACTATGGATGGTTGTTAAGATATGTGCATGCAAACGGTGCATCAATGTTTTTCTTAGCAGTTTACATCCACATATTTAGAGCTTTATTTTATGGATCGTATAAAGCTCCAAGAGAAATTATTTGGATTATTGGAATAATTATTTATCTATTAATGATGGCTGCAGCTTTCATGGGTTATGTACTACCTTGGGGACAGATGAGTTTTTGGGGAGCAACTGTAATTACAAACTTATTTAGTGCAATTCCACTTGTCGGTGAAAGTATAACAACATGGTTGTGGGGAGGATATTCTGTTGATAATCCTACTTTAACAAGATTTTTCACTCTTCACTATTTACTACCTTTTTTAATTTTAGGGTTAGTAGTTTTACACATTTGGGCGCTGCATGTACCAGGTAATAATAATCCTGTTGGAATTGATATTAAAAAACCATCAAAAGATACAGTTCCATTTCATCCATACATAGTTATTAAAGATGCATTTGCTCTATTAATGTTTTTAATATTATTTGCTATGTTTGTTTTCTATTCACCCAATGTTTTAGGACACGCAGATAATTACATTGAGGCAAATCCTTTAGTTACCCCTGCACACATTGTTCCAGAGTGGTATCTTTTACCTTTCTATGCAATTTTACGTTCTGTTCCTGACAAGTTGATGGGAGTTATAGCAATGTTGTCAGCTATTTTAATTTTAGCAGCTTTACCTTGGTTAGATACATCGAAAATAAGATCTGCTGTTTTCAGACCATTATACAAACAATTTTATTGGATATTAGTAGCCGACGTTTTAATTCTTGGATATGTAGGAGCAATGCCTGCAGAAGGTCTATATTTATTAATTGCTAGAATAGGAACAATTTATTATTTTGCTCACTTTTTAATTATTCTCCCAGTATTAGGCCTCAAGGAAAAAACACTACCTTTGCCATTAAGTATTACCGAGCCAGTTTTGGGAGGCTCACCAAATCTTGCGGCCGCCAGAGATAAAGTAGAGAAAATCAGTTAAGTGAGAAATATAATTAAATTTTTAATAATATTATTTCTTGTCTTAAATTCGAAATCCTTTGCTGCAGAAAATACAGCAAAATTTTTGGATACAGACTGGACATTCAAAGGTCTTTTTGGAAAATTTGATAGAGCATCATTACAAAGAGGATATCAAGTATACACAGAGGTTTGTGCTTCATGTCATTCAATGAAGTATTTAAGTTATAGAAATCTATCTGAGAAGGGTGGACCAGAATTTTCTGAGGCTGAAGCAAAAGCTATAGCAGCGAGTTTTGAGGTAACAGACGGTCCAGATAACACTGGAGAAATGTTCACAAGACCAGCAAAACTTTCAGATAAATTTGTAATGCCATATGCAAATGATGAGGAAGCAAAATCTGCTAATGGTGGAGCTTATCCACCTGATATGTCTGTTCTTGTTAAAGCAAGAAAGGGTGGAGCAGATTATGTGTATTCTTTATTACTTGGATATGAGGACCCACCTTCTGGCATAAAATTAGATGATGGTGTTTATTATAATAAATACATGTATGGAAACAAAATAAAAATGCCTAATCCATTATCAGACGACCTAGTAGAGTATTCTGACGGTACAAAAGCAACCCAAGAGCAAATGGCTAAAGATGTAGTAAATTTTTTAATGTGGTCAGCTGAGCCTCACCTAGAAACAAGACATAAAACTGGATTTAGAGTTATTTCTTATTTAATTATTCTTACTGTTTTGGTTTATTTTAGTATGAAAAAAATATGGTCACGTGTTGAATCTAAAGTTTAGTACATCGCCATCTTTTACAATATAATCTTTACCCTCTAATCGCATTTTTCCATTTTCCTTAGATTTTATCCAACCTTCATTTTTGATGAAATCATCGTACGATATTGTTTCAGCTCTTATAAATCCTTTTTCAAAATCAGTGTGAATTTCTCCAGCTGCCTTAGGTGCTGTGCAATTTTTTGTTATGGTCCATGCTCGCGATTCTTCTGGACCAGATGTAAAAAAGGTCTCTAAAGATAGCAAATTGTAGCCTTTCTTAATCAAATTATTTAGACCAGTTTCCTTAATATTAAGCATCTCCATAAAATTTTTCTTTTCATTTTTATCAACTAAATCATTAATTTGATTTTCTATATCAGCAGATATTATTAACGTGTTATCTTCACCAAATGTTTCTATAAATTCCTTTGTGTAATTATTTCCTTTTTCGATACTATCTTCATCAACATTGCACACATAAAGCTTTGGTTTAGTCGATAATAAACCACATATTTTTATATCTTTTTTTTCAAATTCATTATCAAGCTGTTCCAATTTCTCATCGTTATTTATTAATAACATTGCTCTTTCTAAGATTTTAATGTGATCCTCTTCAATGTTTTTTCTATTTTTTTTATCCAATCTCTTTTGAATAGATTCTAAATCTGCAAGCTTCATTTCTGTTTCTATAATTTCCAAATCTCTTACTGGGTTTACATCAGGGTTTACATTTTGAATATCATCTGAATCAAAACATCTAATCATGTGGATTATTGCGTCTACTTCTCTTATATGGGATAGAAATTTATTACCCAAACCTTCTCCTTTTGATGCACCTTTGACTAAACCTGCAATATCAACAAATGATATAGTTGTGTAAATTTTTTTTTTGGATTTTGAAATATTTACTAAATTATCTAATCTCTCGTCAGGAACTGGAACTAAACCGATGTTAGGGTCGATTGTACAAAAAGGAAAGTTAGCCGCCTGTGCTTTGCTAGAGTTGGTTAGTGCATTAAATAGAGTAGACTTACCCACATTAGGTAATCCAACTATACCACATTTAAAACCCATTAAATTAATTATTGTTTACAGTACTAGAAAATAAATCCAATTTTTTATCAATTAAAATAGATAAAGATTCAATTATATTTGATGTAATTTTCTCTAAGTGTTCTTGTTCATCATCTGTAAAATCATTTAAAACAAAGTCAGATACTGAAATCTTTTTATCTGGTTTTCCAATTCCAATTCTCACTCTAGAGTAATCTTTACCTATGAATTTATCGATTGATGCTATTCCATTGTGACCTGCGCTTGACCCACCAAACTTTGCCTTTATTTTTCCAAATTCAACATCCAAATCATCATGAAAAACAATGACATCCTCTGCATCCATTTTGAAGTATTCCAATAATTCTCGTATGCAAATTCCAGAATTATTCATAAAAGTTAAAGGTTTTATTGCATAAACTTTTTGTTCACCAATGTTACCAGTTGTAAGCAAGCCTTTAAATTTTGGCTTTTGTTTTGAAAGGCCAAATTTTTGATTTATTGCATCAACGACTTTAAATCCAATGTTGTGTCTATTATTATTTGAATTTGGGGTAGGGTTACCTAGGCCGACTAGTAACAGCATAATTTTTTTAGATATATATCACTATTAAGATTATTTTTTCTCAGCAGCTGGTTTAGCTTCTTCTTTTGCTTTATCTTCTCCTTCAGCTGGTTTATCACCCTCAGTTTTAGTTTCACCTTCCGCACTAGCTTCCTCTGTAGCTTCGACAGGTTTTTCAGGCTCTTTAACTACCGTTGGAGCAGCAACAGTTGCAATTACAAAATCTCTTCCTTGTATAGTTGGGGTTACGTTTTCTGGTAATTTGATAAATGAAATTTTAATACTTGATCCAATATCTAAACCTTCAAGATCTACCACTAATTCCGTTGGAATGTTTTCAGTTGGACATCTTAGTTCTACTTTTCGTCTCACAATATTTAAAACACCACCTCTTTTTAATCCTGGAGAAAGTTCATGATTAATAAATCTTACTGGTATTTCTAAAATAATTTTAGCACCTTTTACAATTCTTAAAAAGTCAACATGCATAGGTTCATCTGTAACGGTATCAAAAGTAATCTCTCTTGGTAAAACTTTTTGTTCGTTACCATCTATATTCATTGAAATTACATTTGATAAAAAGTTTTCTTTATTAATTAAACTAGTGACCTCTTTTTTGGAAAGAGAAATTTTTTCATTTGGATTTTCTCCACCATAAATGATGCCAGGTACTTGTCCGTTCTGTCTTAGAAGATTGACCTGACCTTTAGTCTTTGTATTTCTTA
>CACGTU010000037.1 GCA_902576045.1 uncultured Pelagibacteraceae bacterium
GATCACGCTAAAGAAGTTTTAGAATTCATTAAAAACACTAATTAAAAAAAAGGCCCCGTAAAGGGGCCTTTTAGTTACTAACTTGAGGGAGGTTAATTTAGTCTCTAATTGAGTAAGCTATAACTCCAGTCTCAGATACGTCTGTACCTTTCATTTCAGCTTCTTTACTCAATCTGATACCAATAGTTGCTTTCATAATTGACCATACGATGTATGCTACAACAAATACGAATGCATTAATTGAAACAACACCTAATGCTTGTGCACCGAAATTTGCATCAGGATTTGTTGCTGGAACAATTAATGTTCCCCAAATTCCTGCAAACAAATGGGCTGGCACTGCACCAACAACATCGTCAATTTTTAGGCTAAATAAAAATTTAGTTCCATAAACTACAATTATTCCACCAACTGCACCGATTAAAATCGCAGCTATTGGAGATGGCATTAACGGTTCTGCAGTAATTGCTACAAGACCACCTATACATCCGTTTAACATCTGTACCACATCTGTTTTTCCGCTTAATCTTGTGACTGCACCTGCTGCCATTACACCACCTGCTCCTGCAAGTAATGTGTTTATGAATATACTTGATACTGCAATTGCATCGTCTGCTGTACCCATTGCTAATTGAGATCCACCGTTAAATCCAAACCAACCTAACCATAGAATAAATATTCCAAGTGTTACTAATGGAATAGATGAAGCTGCAAATGGTTTTACCGGAGCTGGATCACCTTTTTTCGTAAATCTTCCAAGTCTTGGACCAAGAATCATCGCACCTGCAAGTGCAGCTGCACCACCGGTTGAGTGTACTAAAGTCGATCCGGCAAAATCTGAGAAGCCAGCAGCAGCCAACCAGCCACCACCCCATTGCCATCCCATAACAATTGGATAGATAATTCCAGCTAAAATTGCTGCAAATAAAAAGAAAGGCCATAATTTAATTCTTTCAGCTAATGTTCCAGATACAATTGAAACTGTTGTTGCACAGAATACCATTTGGAAATACCAATCGGAACCATCAGAATAACCAGTATCTACTGAACTAGCATCTGACCATGGTATAAATTTACCTATGTATCCCCCTTCAGGAATTCCATAAGCAAGATTATATCCTACCAACCAAAACATTATTGCTGCAATTGAGAATAAACCTATGTTTTTAGCACAAATTACAGACACACTTTTTGATGTGACCATTCCTGACTCTAGCATTGCAAATCCTGCTGCCATGAACATGACTAGGAAACCACAAATTAAGAATAGGAGTGTGTTAAAAATAAAACCTACTTCAGCAGAAACTGTTGTCTCTGCATAACCTGTACTGGTCATATTTAATAAGAAAAATAAGCTTATTAAAGGACCGACAAGTTTTTTAAAAAATTTAGTCATTTTACCTCCGTTAATTAAAAGAGATTCTTATAATTTTAAAATAATTAAAAACTAATGATTGTTATTAAAAATAGATATGCAGTATTTGCATATAGAAACAGCCTTTACTAAGTATTTATCTTAATAAAGGCTGTTGAAAAAAAGTTTATTTATTGAAAACTTCTTTAAGTGCTTTAGCAGGTAAAAATTTTACCTTTTGAGAAGCAGCGATTTGGATTTGCTCTCCAGTTCTTGGATTTCTTCCAATTCTTGCTTTTCTTTTAGCCACTTTATATGTACCAAAACCCGCTATTTTCACTGAATCATCATTTTTTAAAGCATCCAGAATAGTGTTTGTTATGGTATCAAAAGTACGCTCAGCATCAGCTTTGCTTTGGTTTAAAGAACCAGCTAATTTAGCGACTAATTGTTTTTTATTCATTTTTTAGCTCCAGGTTTAAAATTTTATACTTAACAAAATCGTTGATATTTCAAGCTTTTTTTTAGTGTGTGGTAAAATTTATTATACAATATGTAGTGGTGAAAAACCTTTGATTTTATTGGTTTTTTATATCTAAAAAAACCCTTTAAAATAAGCCCAAATCTCGAAGATCATTAAAAGTCACAAAAAACATTAAAGAAAGCAACAAAAACATCCCGATTCGAAAAAATCCTTCCTGAGTTTTTTGGCTTAAGGGACGTCCTAAAATTTTCTCAAATCCGTAAAACATTAAATGGCCTCCATCTAACATTGGGATAGGAAATAAGTTAATTAAACCAAGGCTTATTGAGATATAGGCCATCATACTAATAAATGGAATAATACCAAACTCAGCAACTTGCCCAGATATTTTAGCTATTCTTATTGGACCCCCCAACTGTGAAGTGTCTCCTTTTCCAACAATCATAGAACCAAGATATTTTAAAGATGAAACGGTTACGAAATACACCTCATTAAATGACTGAACTAATGCTTGTGCAGGACCTAATTTAACGTGATTTATTTTATCATTATAAGCACTCAATTTTATACCCACCATCCGTTTCTTAAGCTTGTTGCCTAAGTTATCTTCGCTTTCTACTAAATTGGGTTTTATTTTTAACAATATTTCATTTTCAAATCTTGAAACTTTAAAATCTACAAAATCTGATGTCGACATTGCAATAAATTTAGAAACATCCAAAATACTCTCTACTTTATTGTTATCTATTTCTAAAATTATGTCATTTTTCTTTAAACCTGCTATTTCTGCAGGGCTATCTTTTTGAATCTCATCAATAACAGCAGGAGTAAAATCTTTACCTATAAACATATAAATAAAGAGAAATATGAAAATTGCTAAAATAAAGTTAGCTAAAGGTCCACCAAATACAATCCATGCTCTTTGGTATAAAGGTTTAGTAACGAATAATTTTTCTTGGTCCTCTTTATTATATTTTTTTAATAATTCTTCTTGATCTGCTTGTGAAAAAACATTTCTGTCACCAAAAAATTTTACATATCCACCTAAAGGTATCCAACAAATTTTCCATCTAGTACCTGATTTATCGTTCCATCCAAATATTTCTTTACCAAATCCAATTGAAAAATCGGTTACTCCAACACCGTATTTCTTTGCAAAATAATAATGGCCATACTCGTGAATAAATACAACAATTAAAATAAGTATAAGAAATGGAATAATATAAGTAATCATGGAATCTAAATAATCATATCTATAAATTTAGAAAATTAAATATTAAAATTATCTTTCAAAATTGTTATTTTTTTAAATTCCAGGTCAACAAAGGAGCAAAAGTCGCAGTCAAAAATGATAGAAATAACAACGATTGAGAGACAAAACTTGGAAACAGATCAACTGGAAAAAGTATTCCAATTAAAATAGATGTAGAAAAATCTGGACTTGGAAATAGCAGTAACCCAGCGATTAAACCTACAATTATTGATACATATGCATTTTCCTCAAAAAATGTTTTCGAATAAAATCCATAAAAAATACTTAATACTGCCGCACAACAAAAAAGATCGGCTAACAGAAATAAGTATAAAATACTCAAACCCTTTGAGGCTACAAATAAAGTAATGATGGATAGTATGATTATTATCTGTTTAGACAACAAATCATAATTTTTAATTTTTATAATTTTTTTACTATCAACAATAATTAAGCTGGAAATTGCGTTAATAATTGTATCAATACTGCTAACTGTTAATGATATTGCTAAAAAAATAATAATAACTGAAATAATTAAATACTGATCTTTTAAAAGCAATTGAAAAAAAGCAAGATCAGGTAAAACTATATTTTCTGATGATGCTGCAACTAATCCTGAAAAACCCATAAAGAAAACAATTGGAATAATTATTAAAAAAGAAAAAATTAAACTTTTTTTTAAAACTTCAGTATTCTTTGCAGCATAAACTCTTTGCCAATTTCCTTGGTGAAATAGATTTGTAGCTGCAACTGCTATGAAAAATGTAAGTCCAGCAGTAAAATTAGGTAGATAATTTATGCTAAATAGCTGGGGTTGTTTTGATTTAATATAATCAAAATTAAATTCATTTATATTAAAATTAAGCACATAGGAAAATGTAATTAGCAACAAAACAATCAAGAATAAAAATTGAATATTATCTGTAAAAATCGAAGCCCTTAAACCTCCGTACAATGTGTAAACAAGAGAACTTATAATAACTATTAAAGCTGTAATCCATAAATCAGTTCCCGAAATATAATTAATTAACATTGAAACAGCAGTTACTTCAGCAATTAGAAAGATTGTCATGTAAAATATGGATAATACTAAAATTAATTTAAACAAATTTGGTCCATATTTTAATCTAACAACTTCTATTAAAGTTTTTCCTTTAGGGTATTTTTCCCTAAATTGTGTTCCAAGATAAATTAAAACAAATAATGGAAATGCAGTTCCTAATGCATATCCGATAACAGCACCTATTCCACCCCAAGTGGCAGCTGATGCGGGTCCAAACAATATCCATGCACCTAGTGCTGATGCAACCAAACTGGATGTTAATGAAAATGTTCCAACAGATCTATTTGCTAAAAGATAATTATTTATTCCTTTAAATTTTTTAGAATAAACTATTCCAAGTATTACAAAAATTATTGATATAACAAGAACTAGTAAAATTGCATTTTGTTGGCTTAATAAAATTATATTATTCATCTTTCTCCCTTTCTGAATTACCGGACAGGTTCAAAGAGTATTTCTCAGTCCATTTGGACACCCCTAAATTGATTTATATATATTTTAAAACTTTATGGAAGATTTAAATTAGAAAGTCATAAAGCATTTTTGAACTACTGATAAAAATTAAAGCATAAATTATGTTATAAAATAAGTTTTCCTCAATAATTTTAAGTAATTTAAAACCAATATAAATTCCTAATATTGATAGTGGGAATAACAAAATAGAATTAATTAGTGTTCCTGTATTCATCATAGATAGATGAATATACAATGGTAGCTTAATTAAATTTACAAATGTAAAAAAAATTACTCTCGTACCAACATAAATTTCTTTTTTAAGTCTCAAAGGTAATAAATAAATACTTGTTGGTGTACCTCCAGCATGTACACAAAAAGAT
>CACGTU010000038.1 GCA_902576045.1 uncultured Pelagibacteraceae bacterium
CACAAATATAGATTCTGAACACTTAGATTTTTATAAATCTCTAGAAAATTTGAAAAAAAATTTTTCAATCTTTATAGAAAAAACTCCCTCACTAGGAAAAACTTTTTTATGTATTGATGATAAAAATATTAAAGAAGTTATCAAAAAAACTAACAATAAAAATTTTTATACATATGGATTATCAAAGGATGCAAACTTTCATATTACAAACACTTTGCAAAAAGAAAAATACTCTGAATTTAATTTAAAAATAAAAATACCTGGAAATAAAAAAGAAATAAAAAAAATAAAGATACCCTTAATTGGTATGCATAATATTAAAAACGCAGCTTCATGTGCTGCCGTTGCTTTTTTAATAGGGATAAATGATATGACTATCAAAGAAGGTTTAAAAAATTTTAAAGGTGTACAAAGAAGATTTAATTTTCTTTTTAAAAGAAATGATGCACTATTTTTTTGATGATTATGCTCATCACCCAACAGAAATATCTTCTGTACTCGAGGGAGTTAAAGAAGTTTATAAGAAAAAAGAAATTGTATGCATATTTCAGCCTCATAGAATATCCAGAGTAAAAAACCTTAAATTTGAATTTTCTAGATCTTTTAAAAATGCAGATACCGTAATTCTTTGTCCAATATATAAAGCAAGTGAAAATATTAAGCTGGGTTTTCCATATGAAAAATTTGCTAAATTAATAATTAAAAATTCAAATGTTAGTCTTATTAAAGTTGAGAATGAAGAAATTCTAAAAAAATTAATTAAACAAACAGGCTATGGTGATAAAATTTATATAGGAATGGGTGCTGGAAGTATTTCTAATTGGATGAGGAATTTATAAAAAAAAATAGTAATGCAAATTGATGACCTAAAAAAACTGCCAACTTATAAAGATGAACTTTATTTTGATTATGATTTAAAAAAATTGAATTGGTTTAATATTGGAGGAAAAACAAAAGTTTTTTTTAAGGCAAAATCTCTAACTGGACTAGTAAATTTTTTAAAAGCCTTTAAAAAAAGAGGAAAAATATTCGTTTTAGGGGCAGGCTCAAACGTATTGATTTCAGATGATGATTTTAATGGAGTGGTCATTAAGCTCGGTAAAAATTTTCAAAATCTTTCAATTTTGAGAGAAAACTTAATAATAGCTGGATGTGGAATATCCCAAAAAAATTTATCTGAATTTTCAAAAGAAAATAGTTTAACAGGAATGGAATTTATGTCCTGTATCCCTGGTTCAGTTGGAGGTGGAATTAGAATGAACTCTGGATGTTTTGATAATGAATTCAAAGATGTATTAGTTTCTGTTCAATGCATTGATTTTGATGGATCAGTAAAAACGATACATAAAAACGATATCAAATTTAAGTATAGAGGTTCCGATTTATCAAAAGATTTAATTTTTTTAAGTGCGACGTTTGAAGGGAAAAAAACTGAGGAAAATAAAATTTTACAAACTATGGAACAAATGAAAAATAAAAAAGAAAAAGCTCAACCTACTAAAATTAAAACTGGAGGTAGTACATTCAAAAATCCCATAGATCAAACTTCAAAAAAAGTTTGGGAGTTAATAAATGAGTCTGTACCAAATTCTTTAAGTTTTGGAGATGCAATTATATCAGAAAAACATATGAATTTTTTTGTAAATAAGAAAGATGCAAGCTTTAAAGATATGAAAAAATTAATTTATACAGTTCAAGAAAAAGTTCAGAAACAAACTGGTATTAATATCAATCTAGAAATAATTATTGTGGAATGAAGAAAAAAATTTTAATTATCGCAGGCGGTTATTCAAATGAAAGAGAAATAAGTTTAAAAACTGCAAGAAGCGTTTACCTAGAATTAAAAAAAAATAAAAAATACATAATAGATGTTGCAGAACCTGACGGAAATTTTATAAAAAAAATAAATACTTTTAAACCCGATATAGCTTTTAATTTGCTTCACGGAAGATACGGAGAGGATGGTTATATACAGGCAATACTAGAATCTCAAAAGATTAACTATACACACTCCGGAGTATTATCCTCATCTTTAGCGATAGACAAAGAAATTTCTAAGGAAATATATATTAAAAATAACATTCTTACTCCTAAGTATATCAAATTTAAATTTAGAGATTTTAGTGAAAAAAAAATAATTCAAGAAGTTCACAAAAAACTCAAATTTCCTGTTGTAATTAAACCAATTAATGAAGGATCAAGTGTAAGTGTTTATATATGTAAAAAAAACAATTTCTTAAGTAATTTGAAAAAATTGAGACATTATGATGAAATATTAATTGAAAAATTTATTCCAGGTAGAGAAATACAGGTGGCTATTCTTGGAAATAAAAAATTAGGTGCAATTGAACTTAAGCCAAAGAGAATGTTTTATGATTATGAAGCAAAATATAATCCGAACGCAAAAACAGAACATATAATACCTGTAAACATAAGCAAAAAAAATTACGAAGAAGTTACATCTATAGCCTTAAAAGCACATAAATTGTTAAAATGCAGAGGTGTAACCAGGTCAGATTTTAGATTCAATGGAAATAAATTCTACCTCTTGGAGACTAATACTCAACCAGGAATGACAGCTTTATCGTTAGTTCCAGAAATAGCTAAATATAGAAATATATCTTTTGCACAATTAATAAATAAAATTTTGCTAGATGCGTCTATCAATAAATAAAAAAAAAATTTATTTTTATTTATTTATATTTGTATTTCTAAATACAATTTTTAATTTTAAGCACATGAGTAAATTTTCAGATATATTTAAATTAAATGAAATCAGTATAAATGGATTGAATTTAGATGAGGAGTATTCTTTAAGAAGTGATTTAGAATTATTTAAAAATCAAAATATTTTTTTAATTAACAACAATCACATGTATTCGATTCTAGATAATTTAAAACAGATAGAAACTTTTAAAATTAAGAAAATTTTTCCATCACAGTTAAATATAGATATCAAAAAAACAAGTTATGTAGGCAAAACTATGAAAAATGGAAGGGTGTATCTTATAGGAAATAACAAAAAATTTATTGAACAAAAAAAAATTAATATTCAACCAAATGTTCCTTTTGTATTTGGTGATTTTTCAATCGAGGAATTTTTAATTTTACAAAATAATTTACTAAATAATAGTTTTAACTTAAATGAAATTAAAAGTTATTATTATTTTAAAAGTAGTCGATGGGATTTAAATAAAGAAGATAATATAACAATTAAATTACCATTTTCTAATTATGAGCAATCTTTAAAACAATATAAAATTTTAGAGGATGAAGGTAAAATCTATAAAAATAGTATTGTTGATTTGAGAGTTCCTAAAAAAATTATTATCAGTTATAATTGAAGTAAACATGGATACAGTAATTGATCTTGGCTCTTCAAAGGTAAAAATTACAACATTTGATCAAAAAAAAAAAATTATTTCTCATTTATCAAAAAAAATCGATAATAAAGAAAACTTTGAAGAAATCTCAAGTATAATAAAAAAATTAATAAAGAATTCAGAAAAAGAAATTTCCAATCATATAGAAGATATTAATTTATTGTTTGATGACTCTAGTTTTTTTACAATAGATATATCAATAAAAAAAAGAGTTGATCACATCAAATTACCAAATGACCTAAAGATTGAAGCAAGAAGAGAATGTACCCAAATTATAAATAGCTGCTATAAAGATCTACAAATAATTCAATCTTTTATAAGTTGTATTAAAGTAGATAAAACAGAAATAAAAAAAATACCAAATGATCTTAAAGATTATTCAGATATTATTTTTGAATTTAAATTTTTGTACATATCTATTGAAAATTATTCTCATTTAAAAAATATTTTTTCTAAAAATAATTTAGAGATTAAAAATACTTTTTGCTCTAGTATTGTAAGGTCTTTCAATTATAAAAATAATTTTAAAAATGAAAAATGTATCGCTTTTTTAGATATTGGTTTTTTAAGAAGCTCCCTATCTTTATTCAAAGATGGCAGTTTACACTTATTTAAAAATATACCTGTAGGTGGGCAAAGTATTACAAAAGATATTTCTTATATAATGAAAATTGACCTAAAAGAATCTGAGGACATTAAGCATCTTTTTAATAAATCAGAAACAGATTTTTCTTATTATAATGAAATAAAACAAAAGAATGAT
>CACGTU010000039.1 GCA_902576045.1 uncultured Pelagibacteraceae bacterium
TGGAAAAGTTTGAAACTACTCATGAACTTGATAGTGCTATAAACTTAGGAGGGTTAAGATTTAGAGCAAACTTTTATAAAACAATAAATGGACCCGCTTGTGTTTGTAGAAGAGTAGAAAGTAAAATTCCAGATATGGAACAATTTAGCCTTCCACAAGTTCTTTATGATATAATAGATATGCATAAAGGTTTAGTTTTAGTAACCGGCCCTACTGGATCAGGAAAATCAACCACACTTGCTGCAATAGTAAATGAAATTAATAAAACACGAACGGCAAATATTATAACTGTAGAAGATCCGGTTGAATTTATTCACAAAGATAGCAAAAGCATCGTTTCTCACAGAGAGGTTGGAAAACAAACTCAATCTTTTGCTGCTGCACTAAAAGCAGCATTAAGAGAAGATCCAGATGTAATTTTAGTTGGAGAGATGAGAGATTTGGAAACTGTAAGTTTAGCATTAACAGCTGCTGAAACAGGACACTTGGTTTTTGGAACATTGCACACTAGTGGTGCGCCAAGCACCATTAATAGGATCATCGACGTATTTCCTCCTGAACAACAAGCACAGATAAGAGCACAAATTTCAACTTCATTGAAAATGGTTGTTACACAGAGGTTGTTTAAAACTAAGGATGGTCAAGGAAGATGTGGTGCATTTGAGGTAATGAAGTGTACGCCACCAGTTCAAAACCTTATTCGTGAAGCAAAGATTCACCAAATTCCAAGCATAATGCAAACTGCGGTTAGAGAAGGAATGATTACGATGGATAAATCAATTCAAGAACTTGTAACTTCAGGAAAGATAGATGCTAGCGCAGCAAAAGCGGAACATTAAAGGGTTTAGTTTAATAGAACTTTTGGTCGTACTTGCACTTATTGGTGTAGTAGCTGGAGTGGGTTTTCCTCAATTTTCAAAATGGAGCAAAGACAGAGAGATAAGGTCTCAACACGAAAAGATTGGAACATATCTTACATCAGCTGTTAGTCATGTTGAAAGAGGAAGTTATCCTTATATTCAAATTAAGTTTTCTATAGTTAGTAAAGAAAATACAGTAATGGTTACAGGTTTGCCGCAAGAAAAATTTTCATTCCTTTTAAATCAAGGTACTGATTTAGTTTGTTCAGCTGATAATTTTAGTAATACTAATGGGGGAATAGTATTATTAAATGAAACTTTGTCGGATAAAATTGAAATTTTTCCACCTGTAGATAGTACACCATCATCTTTCTCTATTTGTTTTTCTAAAGGAGGAAAATATTTCAAAAAAACTGGTAGTGCCAGTGGTGTGGGAGCTGTTGCTTTTGATGGTGGTAAAACTCCATATTATAATTATATCGTTATTTGTTCCTCTGGATCAACTTGCAATCCAACAACTAAAGCTCTTGACAAATTCACATATGGAATAAAATACTCAAGATTTGGACTAATAGAAAAATATAAATGGAGCAAAGTTAATGGTACGTGGAATAGCAGATAAAAGCAGAAAAAGACTATCCGAAAAAGGTATTACACTTTTAGAAGGATTGGTTTCCACTGCTATTATTGGCATAGGTTTTATTGCAGTTTTTCAAATGGTTCAGTATTCGGTCAGATCTATTGATGTTTCTGGTGAAAGAACTAAAGCAAATTATATTGCTGGTACAATTGCAGAGGATATCTATGCTTTTAAAAATCAAGAGGCTAGTAACAAAACATTTATGGACTCTCTAAAAGATACTGAATGGAAGTCAGATAAATGTGAAGCAAAAAGTGCACACACATTTACAGACTCAACAGCTGACGGTAATATTCGTAAAAAATGGTCTTCAAGGGTATCAAAAAATTATCTTAAATGTGTTGATGATACTGATAAAAAAAATTTACAAGTTATTCAGCTGTGTCACAGTGGTTGTACTAAATCAAAAAATTTATATTTTGATAAAATGTATATAGGTCGAATGGAAATTAATATGCAAAAAGCTACTAAGAAAAAATATTTATATTTTCAAATTAAATAATGAAAAGAAAATTAAGCAAAATTGCTGGTCTAACCCTAATTGAAATATTGATTGCAATAGTAATTTCAAGCTTAATGATGCTAGCTATGTTTACATCTTATACCATTGTAAATAGCACTTATCGACAAGTAACAGATCGTGCAAAAATTTCACAAGCTGGTAGAGATTTAGTTGGTCAAGTTTTAAGAGAAATTAGAATGGCTGGTTTTAAATATCTTAACGATGATATTGCTGCAAACGATGAACATAATCCTATTAAAATAACATCTGGAACTGGTTTAGGGGGGACGTGTGATAAGTTAGAAATTGTTTATGGTGGTGTAGACTATGATAAAGATAAACCTGACGGACAACGATATACTTTTACAAGATATAAAATAACTTATGAATGCGAAAAATCAATACAAACAGAAGGTGATGGCTTTAAAATACTTAAATCAAAACAAATATGGCAAACCGGATCAGGATGGACTATCGCCCCAAATGGAAAATCAGATAGTACTCTTTATGAGCAGGAAGATGTTTTAGATTATGTGCAGGACTTTGTATTTGTAGCTCACGATGAAAATGGCAAAATAATAACAAGTTCTTTATCCTATACTCCTGACAAAAGTAGAGCCTTCGATGTTAGAACTGTTGATGTTGGTTTAATTTTAAGATCTACAAAAGAGTTTTACAAAAAAGATAAAAAAGCAAGTGGCGTAATTAGAAAAATTGTTTCTTTAACTAGTGGGAGAGATATTGCTGAGGAAGATAAATATTTAAGAGATATTATAACAGTAACCGCAAATGCTAGAAATGTAGGATTAGAATAATGAAAAATAAAAATGAAGAAGGTTTTGCATTAGTTCTATCTTTAGTTCTATTAATGGCTATGTCCTTAATGGGGGGTGCTTTAATTGTAATTTCTGCAAGTGACCATCAAAGCAACAACATAAGTGATGAGTATCAACAAACATTTTATGTAGCAGAAACAGCTCTGTTTGAGGGTGAAAAATATGTAATTAATCAATTTTTAGGTCCTTACAAAAGCGATGGATCAAGAGATACAACAAAAAGAAGATTGTTACCAAATAATCTTAAAGATGATGGGACTCCAGTTAACTTATTTAAAAATGTAGTTTCAGGTACCCCAAATTTACAACCTTGCTTTAATAGTTTTCAAGATTTAGATCAGCAATCTTTTGTAAGCGTTAAAGGCCCTCCTCCAGCAGATCAATTAAATGCAACTCATAGCGATGTAAAATTTAGCCAAAAATACTACGATTTTTTGACTAGTAGTGTTGTTAAAAATGAAGATAAAAACAGGGTGGAAAAGTATTATTTTCAGTATTTCTTAACCCAAGTTGGATCTGCTCCATTTAAAGGATATGGCACAAGTATTAAAAAAGATGCAACAGATGCTGGTTCAGATGGTATGGCATATAGGATTTATGGTTGCGGTTTATTTGCACCTGATGGGGTTAATAACCCACAAATAGTTGTTCCACTTGAAAGTACTTTGATACTTCCAAGGTAAAGTACCCGATTTGAACAACTAAATATCAATAATTCATTAAAATTTAAGGTTTTCAGACTTTGTCTCACTATTTAATTCTTAAAATTTCCCTTAATATAAAGAGTAATGAAAATTAATTTTCATAAAATAATATTTTTTTTCCTAGGTATATTTTTACTCAATTTTTCAATTGTAGAAGCTAAATGTAAATTCATCATGGATATTGGTGGAAGA
>CACGTU010000040.1 GCA_902576045.1 uncultured Pelagibacteraceae bacterium
TGATCTTTTACATAAACAAAAGGAGCTGATACAAAAAAAGATCCTTTAAATATTAAATCTTTTGTTATAGATCTAAATTTATCAATTGGACCTGATTTAAAATACTCTAAAGATAAAACTAAAATTGAAATTATTAAAAGTGTAAATAATGAAAAGTTTTGACGTGTCCCTTTTTTTAAAAAAGCTGATCGAATAGCAATTATAAAATCATCTCTACCCGAATCTGCTGCCATAGTATTTTAATACTCAGATAATACAGTAGAAAATATTTCTTCTTGATCTAGTGCTTTTCCTGTTCCAATTGCAACACATGATAATGGATCATCTGCTATATTTACTGGTAATCCGGTTTCTTTAGAAAATCTTTTATCAATATTTTTTAACAAAGATCCACCACCTGTCATTGTTAACCCCATATCAACTAAGTCGGCAGATAGCTCGGGAGGTGTATGCTCTAAAGCTTTTTTAATTCCTGAAACAATATCTTTTAAAATTGGGTTTAAAGCTTCTGCGGTATCCTCTTCTGAAATATTTACCTCTTTAGGTGTACCTGATCTAATATCTCTTCCCTTTACAGCATAAGTGTTGTTGTTCGTTGGTATCGCTGTTCCTATATCTTTTTTAATTTTTTC
The DNA here is from genome assembly GCA_902576045.1 of uncultured Pelagibacteraceae bacterium. Lineage (GTDB taxonomy): Bacteria > Pseudomonadota > Alphaproteobacteria > Pelagibacterales > Pelagibacteraceae > Pelagibacter. The sequence goes on from CACGTU010000040.1 coordinate 633, forward strand.
AGATGTACTATCTCCGATCATAAGATTGTATTCTTCTCTCATGTAATCTCTTAACGCGTTATCCATTGCATCACCTGCCACTCTTAAAGATTCTGAATATACAACTCCACCTAATGACATAACTGCTATCTCAGTTGTTCCTCCGCCAATATCAATTACCATAGAACCAGTTGCTTCAGATATTGGAAGCCCAGCTCCTATTGCAGCTGCAATAGGTTCCTCGATTAACTGTACTCTCCTTGCACCAGCCGCAAGGGCGCTGTCTTGAATAGCTTTTCTTTCAACTGGAGTTGATCCTGTTGGAACACAAATAAGAATTCTTGGATTTGCTAAAGTTTTTTTATGAACTTTTTTGATAAAGTGTTTAATCATTTCTTCTGTAACAATAAAATCTGCAATCACACCATCTCTTAATGGTCGAATTGCTTGAATATTTCCAGGCGTTCTTCCCAACATCGTTTTTGCCTCATCGCCTACTGCTAAAACTGACTTTTTTCCTTTATTATCAACAACTGCAACAACAGATGGTTCGTTTAGAACAACTCCTTTTCCTTTTAAAACAACAAGTGTATTAGCTGTTCCAAGGTCAATTGCCATGTCCTGGCTCCAAAACTTTTTAATTGATCCTAGTATTTGCATTCTCTTATATTCCTTTCATTTGTTTATTTTCAAATTGCTCTTCCGGAGCAGTTTTCTCTCTTTTAATAATCATTTTATTTAAAGAATTTATATATGCATTTGCTGAGGCAACTAAGGTGTCAGTGTCTGCTGCTTGACCAACAGTTGTTTTACCATTTTCCTCAATTTTTACACTTACTGTTGCTTGTGCATCCGTTCCTTCTGTTACTGCGTGAACTTGATAAAGTTGTAAATTTACATCATGAGGGTAAAGTTTTTTAATACATTTAAATATTGCATCTACTGGGCCATCTCCTGTCTCTGATGTCTTTTTTACATCACCAAAAACATCCAAAGTCATTTCTGCTTTTTGTGGTTCGCCTGTACCAGCAAATACTTTTAAAGATTTTAAATTTATCGCATTAACCTTGTTATCAATAATTAAACTATCATCAATTAATGCTATTATATCTTCGTCATACACATGTTTTTTCTTATCAGCTAAAACTTTAAATTTTGCGAATGCATTACTTACTACATCATCTGTTAAATCCGGATAACCTAATGAATTTAATTTATCTTTAAATGCATGTCTTCCAGAATGTTTTCCCATAACAAGAGATGTTTGTTTTACACCAACACTTTCGGGTGTCATAATTTCGTAGGTTTGCCTGTTCTTTAACATCCCATCTTGATGAATTCCTGCTTCATGTGCAAATGCATTTTTACCAACAATAGCTTTATTATATTGAACAGGAAACCCTGTGGCATTTGAAACAATTTTGGATGCTTTGCTTAAAAGAGTTGTATTAATCCCAGTATCATAAGGCATCAAATCAGGTCTCGTTTTAATTGCCATTACCACTTCTTCTAAAGCGGCGTTGCCCGCTCTTTCTCCTAGTCCATTAATGGTGCATTCAATTTGTCTTGCACCTGCCTGAACACCAGCAAGTGAGTTTGCAACCGCTAAACCTAGGTCGTTATGACAATGAGTTGACAAAATAGCTTTATCAATGTTTGGAACTTTATTTAACAATGTTTGAATTATAGTTGTAAATTCAGATGGTATTGTATAACCGACAGTATCTGGAATATTAATAGTTTTAGCACCACATTGAATTGCAAGTTCAACAGTTTTACACATATAATCCATATCAGTCCTTGTTCCATCTTCACATGACCATTCTACATCATCCGTAAATTTTCTTGCATAAGTTACGTGCTCTTTAATCGAGTCATAAACCTCCTCTGGAGATTTATTAAGTTTGTGTTTCATATGTAACGGACTTGTTGAAATAAATGTATGAATTCTAAATCTTGGAGCATGTTTTAATGCTTCATAACAACGATCTATATCTTTTTTGGAGTGTCTAGATAAACCTGCTGGGATAGAATTTTTTAAAATTTTACTTACTTCAGTTACAGCTTCAAAGTCTCCAGGAGATGCAATTGGAAAACCAGCTTCAATGATATCAATTCCTAATTCATCAAATACTCTAGCGATCTGAATTTTCTCCTCCAAACTCATTGATGCTCCTGGTGACTGCTCACCATCTCGCATAGTAGTATCGAATATAAAAACTCTGTCTTTATCTGCCATAAAATGTAAACTTATTATCGGCCTGCATCATACATGCTCTCGTTCAGATTGCAAAATAAATTGGGTCGAAAGACCCAAATTAATTAAAATGATTCTATTTCTTATCGCTATCTACTAATTTCTTTTTAGAAATCCATGGCATCATTGCTCTTAGTCCTGCTCCAACCTTTTCAACTGGATGCTCTGCAAGTTTTGCTCTAGTTGCAAGGAAATTTTTTTGACCGTTCTTACACTCATCCATCCACTCTTTTGTGAACTTACCAGATTGAATGTCTGCAAGCACTTCCTTCATTCTTTTCTTAGTTTCATCTTTATTAATTATTCTAGGGCCTGATTGGTATTCACCATATTCAGCTGTATTAGAGATAGAATAATTCATATTAGCAATTCCACCTTCATAAATTAAATCTACAATTAATTTTACCTCATGCACAGTCTCGAAATACGCCATCTCAGGTTCATATCCTGCTTCAACTAAAGTTTCATAACCGTTTTTTATTAACTCTACTAATCCTCCACATAAAACTGTTTGTTCTCCAAATAAATCAGTTTCAACTTCATCTTTAAAAGTTGTTTCAATAATTCCTGATCTACCACCACCAACAGCTGATGCATAAGACATTGCAAGATCTCTTGCTTTACCTGAACCATTTTGATGAACTGCAAAAAGGCAAGGTACTCCTCCTCCTTTTTCAAACTCAGATCTAACTAAGTGACCCGGTCCTTTTGGAGCAACCATAAAAACATCTAAATCTTTCCTTGCTTTAATTAA
>CACGTU010000041.1 GCA_902576045.1 uncultured Pelagibacteraceae bacterium
TACGTTTGCATCTGATCCATTGGGGTCAAATTTTGAATTAATTAAAATTTTTGGATTTAATTTTGTTAAAGTCTCGGTACTCATCTTATTTTATATAAACTGATTATAGTCTGAAAGTTTAAAAGTACTCAATCTATGACGTCACCAAATTAGGTTTTTTTTAAATCCCTCTGTTCATTTTGGGTCGCAATCTATTATTTTGATCCTAATTTATCTTTTTTAAGAGAAGCACAAATATTATAGATGTGACAAACATGATCAAAGCATATGAAGCAGTTGGTATCAAATAAATTATGTCATCGAATATTTGAGTAGATACAAATACTGCTAATGTTCCATTTTGAAGTCCACATTCTAGTGAAATACATTTTCTTTGTTCAATGCCACTTGCAAAAATTTTAGCAACATAAAAACCTAAAACCATCATTGTTACATTTAATATTAGAGTTATTATGCCAGCTCTTGATATATACATAATTATATTGCCCCATTCCTCTAACCAAATTGATATAAAAACTATCATAAAAAGAGTTAATGAAATTTTTTCAATTAAAGCTGTCCTTTTAATTATAAAATTTTGTGCAAACTTCCTTATTAACATTCCAATTACTACAGGTAATGTTACCACCAAAAACATTTTGATTGATATCCCGCTCATTGAAATTTCCTTAGATAGGTAATTTATATCAAGTAGGTCAGCGGATTTAATTACGATAAATGGAACGGTTAAAATACTAAGTAAACTTATTATAGCTGTTAATGAAACAGAAAGAGCGACATCACCATTTGCAAATTTTGTAAGAATATTAGATGTAACACCTCCTGGTGCAGCAGCGATTATCATTACTCCTAGAGCTAATGCTGGTTGAACATTTAAAATTTTTATTAAAACAAAAGCAATTATGGGAAGTAATATTACTTGGCAGATCAATCCAACTAAAAAATCTTTTGGTCGTTTAATTACTCTTGTAAAATCACTCGTTGTCAGACCTAAGCCCAACGTTAACATAATTAATGCCAGAGCAATTGGAGCAATTTTTGTTACAACTTCCATATTTCTGACATTATCAAAAAATAAATGATATGTTAGTTTTTTTTAATTTTGATATAAGATTTTAGATGCTTTCAGATAAATCAACAGTATGTCCAAATAATCTATTAGACCTTGCTCATCAAAAAAAGGGTATTAAAGTTGCAATAGCAAATGCTGGAAAGACACTGCCGATGATTTCAGTAATGGATGCGGTAAAAGAAAAACTGATTGTACCAGTTTTAATTGGTAACGAATCTGAAATTAAAAAAACTGCAGATGATATAAAGTTTGATATATCTGAATACGAAATAATAGACGAACCAGTAGAAAATAATACTGCCAAGATTGCAGCGAAACTTGCCTCAGAAGATAAAATTAAAATAATTGTTAAAGGACATATTCATACAGATGTTTTGATGAAAGAAGTTTTAAAACGAGAACATGGTTTGTTAGGCAAAAAAAGGCTTAGCCATATATGGCACATGACATTAGAAAAAGATGATAAGCCACTTATAATTACAGATGGAGCATTAAATGTTAATCCAAATGTTAAAACTAAAATGCACATTTTAAGAAATGTAATAGATTTTTGTCATCGCATAAATATTCCAAAACCAAAGATATCAATTTTATCAGCAACTGAAGAAGTATTGGATAGTATGCAAAGTTCTCTTGATGCAAAAGAGATTACAAATTTAGCTGCAAAAGAGGGTTTTAATGCTGACATTTTTGGACCTTTGGCTTTTGATAATAGTATATCTAAAAAGTCAGCTGGGATTAAAGGTATAAAAAATATTGTTGCTGGAGATGCAGATGTTTTGCTAGTACCTAATGTTGAGACTGGAAATGCACTTGTAAAAATGATGATTTATTTTATGGGAGCCTGTGCAGCAGGTGTCGTAGTTGGAGGTAAAGTTCCAGTTGTAATTACAAGTAGATCAGACGATGCAACAGCTAGATTAGCCTCAATAGCTGCTGCAGTAGTTGCATTAGATTAAATTATCAAGAGATTTAATAAAAAATATCTTTGTTGAAATGAGTATTTTAATACATTAAATAACTTGATCAAAATACTCATCAATGACAATTAAGTATCTTAAAAAATCTCCTAAAACATCCTCAACTGACGATAATAAAACAAGGGATATAGTTCAAAATTTACTTAATGACCTGGAGAAATCTAAAGAGGAAGGTTGTAAAGAATTAACAAAAAAATTTGACAAGTATGAGGGAGAAATAATTGTATCCAAAGATAAAATTGAGGAAATAAAAAAAAATTTAGATCAAAAAACAAAGGATGATATTCAATTTTCTTATGAAAGAGTGAGAAAATTTGCTGAGGCTCAACTTAAAAACTATGGAAACGATTTCGAAGTTGAATTATCTGATGGTTTGTATGCTGGTCAAAAATTAGTTCCCGTTAATACTGCGGGTTGTTATATTCCAGGAGGAAGATATGCTCATATAGCTTCGGCAGTTATGAGTGTGACGACTGCAAAAGTTGCTGGAGTAAAAAACGTAATTGCTTGCAGTCCACCAAAAGCTGAAGTGGGCGCCCACCCCACTATTATATATACTGCTGATTTGTGTGGTGCAGATGTTATTTTAAATTTAGGTGGAGTTCCTGCAATCGCTGCAATGACATATGGTTTATTTGGTAATGCTCCAGCAGATATTTTAGTTGGTCCAGGTAATCAGTTTGTAGCTGAAGCAAAAAGAATTTTATTTGGAAGGGTTGGAATAGATTTATTTGCTGGTCCCACAGAAATTGGAATTATTGCAGATGAAACTGCTGATCCTGAGATAGTTGCAGTAGACTTAGTTGGGCAAGCTGAACATGGTTATAACTCTCCTTGTTGGTTATACACAACAAGTAAAGAGCTTGCTGAAAAAGTGATGAAAAGAGTTCCTGAATTAATTTCAGAATTACCTGAATTACCAAGAACTAGTGCGGAGGCTGCATGGAAAGATTATGGTGAGGTAATTCTTTGCGATACTGACGATGAAATGGTTAAGATTAGTGATGAATATGCTCCAGAGCATCTTGAGGTTCAAACAAAAAATTTAAAATGGTTCCATGACAGACTAACGAATTATGGATCTCTATTTGTTGGTGAAGAAACAACGGTAGCTTATGGAGACAAATGTTCTGGAACAAATCATATTTTACCAACTAAAGGAGCGGGTAAATATACAGGGGGATTATTCGTTGGAAAATTTATAAAAACATTAAGCTTCCAAAGAATGACCAAAGATTCAACAAAGCTTGTGGGTGCTGCTGCGGCAAGAATTTCTAGATATGAAGGTATGGAAGCTCATGCACGAACTGGCGATGTAAGATTAAGAAAATACGGATTTTCTAATTAAAAAATTTTAAAATTTCAAAAATCACATAAATTGAAATTAAGCTCATTATTAATGAAATAATCCATTTAATTATAACCCAAGCCCTTGAATTAT
>CACGTU010000042.1 GCA_902576045.1 uncultured Pelagibacteraceae bacterium
ATTTTCTAAGTTTGATTCATCATCAACGTTTCCTTTTTTAAATATTTCTTTATTATTTAGTGTTAAGTCAAAATTTTTTTTCGAAATATTTGATATCTCAATATTAGCTCTAAAGTTTTCACTCATAAAATTAGTCATCACAGGTAAACCAAAAAAAATTAAAATAACAATACCACTTGCTAAAGAAAACTTAGATAAACTCTTGTAATCTTTTTTTAAAAAAGTTTTTTTATTTTTTTTTTTAGGACTTTTTAAATTAATTGAGTTTGGTTTAATGAATATTGATTCATCTCTTTTTTTTTTGGGCATAAATTAAATCAAATTATTATATAAATAAAAACTATTATTTTAAACTGCTAAAACTTCTTTAACTTCAGGAATATAATGTGTGAGTAAATTCTGAACTCCTTGCTTTAGCGTCATTGTTGAAGACGGACAACCTGAACAACTTCCTTGTAATTCCACTTTGACTTTACCATCTATAAATTCTTTAAATTTTATATCTCCACCATCTTTTGCAACTGCAGGTCTAACTTTAGTCTCTAAAATATGAATTATTTTTTTTTCAATTTCATTTAAATTTTCATCAGACTCATTTTGACCTAATTTATCAATAATACACTTATTTCCCTCTGCATAATATTCATTTATATAAGATATAATTATATGCTGCATGTCATCCCAATTATTTTCATCTATCTTGTTAACTGATAAAAAATCTTCACCTAAAAAAATACCAGTTACACCATTTATTGATAGAATATTTCTCAGCAAAGTATTTTTTGTATTTTCTTTATTCACGATCTCGAAAGGTCCATTATTTGAAACTGGACGTCCTGGTATGAACTTTAATGAGTTAGGGTTGGGTGTTTTTTGAGTTTGTACAAACATTACTCTAATATAGTAGCTAAAAAAACATTTTAAATAGTTAAAAACCGATTATTTTCTTTATATCTTTAACTTTATTTTCAGCTATTTCGTTTGCTTTTTCTGCTCCAGATAATAAAATTTTGTCAAGATAACCAGGATCATTTAACAATTTATTTATTTCTTTTGTCATTGGAGAAATTTTATCAATTAATTGTTCAGAAAGACTTGTTTTAAACTCAGAGAAATTTTTACCACCAAACTCCTTCAAAGTGGTGTTAATATTTTGTTTTTTTAAACTTGAATATATTCCAAGTAAATTTTCTGCCTCAGGTCTGTTTTCTAATTCTTCAATAATATTAGGTATAGGATGTGGATCTGTTTTTGCTTTTTTAATTTTATTAATTATTAAATCTTTACTGTCTTTTAAGTTTATTCTACTTAAATCTGACACATCTGATTTACTCATTTTTTTTGAACCATCCTTTAAGCTCATAATTCTGGAAAATTGTTTTTGAATTAATGGTTCAGGAGGAACTAGGAAATCCTCAACATTATAATCGTTATTGAATTTTTGAGCAATATCGCGACAAAGTTCTAAATGTTGCTTCTGATCATCACCAACTGGTACATGTGTTGCATCATACAACATAATATCTGCAGCCATAAGAATAGGATAAATGTATAGTCCTACGCTTGCTTTCTCCTTATCTTTTCCTGCTTTTTCCTTAAACTGTGTCATCCTGTTAAGCCAACCCATTCTACTAATACAACTCAATATCCAAGAACCCTCTGAGTGTGCGGGAACTAAAGATTGATTGAATAAAATGCTTTTGTTTGGATTAAGTCCACTTGCAATGAATGTTGCAGCAGTTTCTCTAATATTATTTTTTAGTTCTTTTGGATCCTGTTTCAAAGTAATTGCATGCAAGTCAACAACACAATATATGCAATTGTTATCCTCTTCATTCTCTAGTTCTACAAAATTTTTTATTGCACCTAAATAATTTCCTAAATGTAGATTTCCTGTTGGTTGGACTCCTGAAAAAATTTTTTTACCCATAAATTTAATATTTTATTTTAATATCCGATAATTTGAAAGCTTTAGTAACGATAGATATTAAAATATACATTACAAACGTTATGATTACTAAAATAAAAATGCACAAAAATTTATAATTATTCTCATAAGTCAAATATTCGGAAAAGAACTTAATTAAATATATAAATATACTCAAAGTAATAAAATTAGAAAAAAGTATTTTCAGCATTGAGAAATGGAAATTACTTGAAAATTTAAAATAACTTTTATTGATAACTATAATCATCAAAATTAAACCATTTAACCAAGAAGATATTGTTGTTGCAATTGGAATAATTATAAACCCAATTTCGTTAAAGAAAATAACACTAATAAAGATATTAACTGCTACTGATAACACAGAAATTTTAAATGGGGTATTGGTGTCATTTCTAGCAAACAAAAAACTGGAGAATATCTTTATTAATGAAAATGCAGGTAAGCCAAGAGAAAAATAAAATAACGCTCTAGCTGAATTTTTTACACTTTCAATGTCAAATGATCCGTATCCAAATAATGATGAAGTTATTTCCTCTGACGCAAAAATCAAAGCAAATGATGCCGGTAAACTTAAAAATAAACTTAATTCTAAAGCTTTATTTTGTATTTCTGAAATTTTTAATTTATCTTCTGTTTGAACATATTTGCTTAAATTTGGAAGTATGACCGTACCTATTGCTATTCCTGCTATTGCAAGATTAATCTGATAAATTCTATCTGCATAGTATAGGTAAGATACTGCACTTGCTTGAAATGACGCAATAATAGTACCAACTAAAATATTTATTTGTGTTACACCTGAAGCAAAAATACTTGGTAGAAGCTTTTTAAAGAATATTTTTATATTATCATTCATTTTAATTTTTAAATTAAAATTAGGTAAATAAAATTTTCTTACAAAAAAAATAAGAAATACAAACTGTACTAGTCCAGCTATAGATACTGTATATGATAAAATATAAACTAATGTATCTCCAAAATTATTTGCGAACATTAAACACAAAATTAATAAAATATTTAAAATTATTGGTGCAGCCGCTGCAGCTGCAAATTTGTTATGAGAGTTTAAAATTGCTGATAAAAAAGAAGCAAGGCAAATAAACAATAAAAAAGGGAAAGTAAGTCTTGTTAAATTTATAGCTAATTGCAATTTTTCTTTATCATCACTAAAACCAGGAGCTATAATTTTTACAAATCCTGGCATGAAAATTTCAATTAAAATGATAGTAGCTAAAAGAAAGAAAGCTAATAAATTAAAAACTGAATTAGCAAACTCTTTGGCTTTATCTTTTCCTTTGATAAGTTCGCTAGAATAAGATGGAACAAAAGCTGCGTTAAATGTTCCTTCGGAAAATAACCTTCTAAAAGTGTTTGG
>CACGTU010000043.1 GCA_902576045.1 uncultured Pelagibacteraceae bacterium
AATGATAAAAAAATTAAAGATGAAAAAATCGCTATTGTTGTTCTTTTTTCACCAAACAGGTTTTCTCCAACTTCAAACCATTCGTTTTTATTTAACACAGTATGTCCATGACCATATTTGTTGATTAATGACTGTTTTTGAATGTCATTAAAAAATTCTGCGAAATTTAAAGGTATGGAGGGATTTGAAATAATAAATACAGTTAAAACAATTATTATTGCTTGTAAGAATAGCAAACTTATCTTCGAATAACTTTTTTTTTGAACAAAACTTAAAAAAAATAGCTCCGATATAGAAATAATTGGTAATAATAGAGCTGTATTATATTTAGTTCCTAAAGATAAACCAAAAAAAATATAAGCCAAGGATCTATTTTTAATACTGTACTGCAATAAATACCATAAACCAATTGTGAAAAACATTAGTTGCAAAGTATCGGGATGAACATGCATTGAATAAAATATGAATTCTGGTGTAGTAAATATTATCAAACATATAGATAAGCTTAATGAATTATTGATTCTGATTATATTGATTAAAATTTTATGAAGAAAAAAAATAAATATTACAGATGACGCTACAGATAGAAGTCTCATGAATAATCCAATATATGAAAAGCCGTATGGATTATTTTGTATATTTTGTCCGAGTAATTCAAATATTGTCAGAAACAAAAATGATATATAATTATATAAGTAACCATAAAAGTAAAAGTTATCTGTACTAAAATTTTTAAAATAAACATTACTTTCGGTTAATCTTATTAATCTATGTTCGTCTCCCGAAAAAGTCTTTATAAAATTTATATTTTCGAGTCCAAATGAACTATTTAATATTAAGATTATTATTAAAAAAAAAAAAATCATATACAAAATAAAATTCAAAAATTTTAAGAAATTTTTAGTCATCGGTTTTAATCTGTCTTAATTTTTTTAATTATATAATGAGGTCTTTCTTTAACTTCTTCATAAATACGAGATACATATTCACCTATTAAACCTAATGATATAATATTAAAGGCAAGTGAGATCATTATAATAAAAATTATAGTTGTAATACCTGGAATTTGTTGTCCCATTAATTTTTGTATTAAAAGAATTATAGAAAAAACAATACAAAAAATAAGTAAAGAGAAACCAAAAACTGTGATTAATTTAAGCGCTCCTCCAGATGTAGAAAAAAGCGAGTCCATGGCATATTTAAACAAGAAAGAATAATTTGATTTCGAATGACCTTTTTTTCTAAAAGGTTTGTCATAATTTACAAAAGTTTGATTATAACCAGCATATGAAACTAGTCCTCGTAAAAATCTTACTCTTTCCCTCATATTCCTTACTTGAGCATATATCTTTTTGTCTAATAACCTAAAGTCCCCAGAATTTTCTAAAATGTTTTTATGAGGCGAAAAATTTAAGAGTAATTTATAAAATAAAAACTTAAAAGTTTTCTTTATTAAGCTAATTTTTTCTGAAGATCTTTTTGTTAATACTACATCATAACCTTTTTTCCATAACTGTATCATTTCATTAATTTTTTCTGGAGGGTCTTCTAAATCCGGGTCCATTATAATACATGCATCTCCTTCTGAATTATCTAAACCTGCTAGAATAGCTGCCTCTTTTCCAAAATAATTCGATAAAACTATAATTTTCTTACTTAGTTTTTTTAGAGAAAAACTCTCAATTTTATTATAAGTATCGTCTATGCTACCATTATCGATAATGATTAGCTCAAACTTTTCATCTAAATTGTTAATACAATTATGTAGATGTTCTAAAAAATCTTGAATAATTTCTGATTCATTATAACAAGGCACAATAATAGAAATCATAATTTTAATATAAATGAATTGTTATAATTGCAAAGGTAAAAATTTAAAAAAAATCATTAAGATAGGCAAACAACCGATTAGTAGTATTTTCCCAAGCAAGGTTATTAATAAATTAAGAAAGTACTCACTAGATTTATTTATTTGTAGCGAGTGTCAGCTTATTCAGCTTCCAAATGTCCCTCCTCTTGAGAAAATGTACGGAGAGACATACGGGTATAGAACTTCACTAAGTCCTTTAATGATAAATCATATGAAAAAAAAATATATTCAGCTTCAAAAATTTTTAAAAAAAAATAAAAAATATAAAATATTAGATATAGGATGTAACGACGGAACTTTTTTAAATTTTTTTTCAACTGATAATTCTTTTCAACTCTTTGGGATGGATCCATCAGCTAAAAAATATGAGAAATATTATAATGAAAATATCAATTTAATTTGCGATTTTTTTTCAAAAAAAAAAATCATTCAAACTTATAAAAATATTAATTTCAATCTAATAACATCTTTTGCGATGTTTTATGATATTAAAGACCCAAATAAATTTTGCAAAGATATCTATGAACTTTTAAGTAAAGATGGAATATGGGTTTTGGAGTTGTCTTATCTTCCTCTTTTAATAGAGAATCTTACCTATGATCAGATATGTCACGAACATGTTACATATTTTAGTTTAACAGTAATAAAAAATTTACTGAATAAAAATAACTTTAAAGTTTTAGATGTAGAATTTAACGAAATAAATGGAGGAAGTTTTCAAATTATTTGTTCAAAAAAAAGAAGTAAACATATCCCAAAAATAAAAAAAATTGAAAAGATAATTTATTATGAAAAAAATATAACTTTAGATACTTATAAAATACTTAATACAAGAATTGATCAAGTTAAAATTAATTTATTAAATTTTTTAAATCTTTGTAAAATTTCAAAAAAAACAATAATAGGTTATGGAGCTTCAACAAAAGGGAATATTATTCTTAATCAATGTGGTATAAATAAAAAATTGTTAAATTATATTTGTGATGCCAATGAATATAAATTTGGAAGATATACTCCTGGCTCAAACATTAAGATAATTTCAAAAGATCAAATGAGAAAAAAAAAACCAGACTATTTGCTGGTTTTAATTTGGTCATTTAGAAAAGAAGTAATAAAGCAAGAGATAAATTATATCAAAAATGGCGGCAAATTAGTGTTTCATTTACCCATATTCCACATTATCGATAAAAATAATTATAAAGATTATTTAAATCAAACTATCTCAAGTTATGGAACAAAAATTTGATGTTGCTTTATTAGGCTCCTCAAGTTTCTTTGGAAAAAACTTTCAAAAATTTAG
>CACGTU010000044.1 GCA_902576045.1 uncultured Pelagibacteraceae bacterium
ATATTCTAAAAATTGATTTTTCAAAAAATGAGAATAATCAAAATTTTTGGTTTATTTCTAAAAATAAAGAGGAGCCTAGATTAGCTGATAGATATAAAGATCATGGATCAGATTTAGAACAACCGCTTGCTATAGCAAGGGATATAAAAAAATTATATGAAATCTTATTTATATCGAAAAACAGTTTGACTATTGGCAAATTTTTAATGAATCATAATGAATATCGTCATGTAGTCAGAAGGGCATTTATTACGGAAAAATTTCCTTACGCAGAAATTCAAGATAACACCATAGGTTCAAATTTGATGCCTATTGATATGTTAAGACTAAAATTATCATTCTTTGGAGCACTAAAGTTCGACCCACGCTCAGATAAATGGCTTAGAATTTGTATGTTCCAAGGTGCGCCATTACCAAATGAATTGAAATCATTTGATAGTCACTGGGTATATAACTCATTAAATTCATGAGAAGTTTTAGCGAAATAGAAACAGCAGTTAAAAGAGCTACGCGAGGAATAGGATTTTCTTGGGGTGTAGCGGAGGAAGTTGGAAAAAATATTCGTTTGCTTGAAATGTTTGGACTTCCTGGATTTAAAAATATTAATCAATATTTCAAAGTTTTAAGAAATAAAGACTTTGAAAAAATTTCTACTATTTCAACTATTAATAATTCAAAAAGTTTATATTGCCCAATTACAATGGGATTAAATTTTTTTGACCAATCAATCCACTTAAAAGATGCAAATAATATTCAAATTAACAACCTTGGTTTTCCTTTACTATTTATTCCATTTGTAAGCCGTACATCTGAAATTATAGGTAAAAGAATATTTTTGAAAATAGATAACAAAGAATTTCTATTCACCTTCAATCAAGCAGTTTATTCGAATTATTTAAGTGGTGACATTGTTGAGAAAGGTGAAAAAACTGAACTAAAGTTTATGGAAAATAATAATTTATTCAGTGAAGAAGAATGGTCTGAGCTTTATAAATTGTCAGAAGATACCTTTGTTGAAGAAACGGATGAACTAAAGCAATCTGCAGCAGGAGCAGGTTTAACAGATAATGACTAAGAAAAATCCTTTTGAAAACATTAAAGAGGAAGACTTAAGAGACTTCAATAATAAATGTGACGAGTGTAAAAAAGAAGATGAAAGCGTTTCTCAAAATTTGATATTAACAGGATTTAAACTCTGTAAATCTTGTAGAACTTCAAAGACCATTTTTCCAATTTAACTTATATTGCTTATCGGAAGAGCGTTCATTCTGCTCATTACGAATGAAACTGACAAGAATGCAATAATTAAAAAAGACAAAAATATGATTCCAAAAGCTTTAAAACTAGATTTGATATTTAATATTTGTTTTGTTGATATTATTAAAGAAGCAAAAATCCAAAACTGAGTTAGAAATATAATTGAAATAACAAGATCAGGCGTGACTGCAAAAAATCTAAGTAAACCTGGCGCATGAGCATATCCAACAGCAATTAAAACTTTCTTAAAAGGTATTTTGCTCTCTTTATCTGAAAAAATTTTAACTCCTATAACGTAAATGAATATCGACCATACTAACCAAGTTAAAATAGCAGTAAGCCCTGAGATTCCAATTGAGGTTTTAACGATAGTATTTGCTGCAAAAGCTCCAGCAACACCATCTAAGATCATAATTAAACCTGCAAAATAAATTGCAGCTTCACCAAAATATCTTTGATCCTTATATAAATTTCTATCTAATTTTAATGATCTGAAAACTATATCTAAAAATTGAGCAAACATTATTTTTTTTGATCTTTTTTTTGTGCTTTATAAGAAACTATTAATGGAAAAAGTATTAATCCAATGGCTATTAATATGCAAATAACAATTAAGAAAGTTTTAGCCATAATTCAGGGGGAATTTAAAAATTCCCCCTAAAATAAATTTTATCCTTTTACAACTTCTCTAGTATTTGCGTTGTAAGACTCTTTAAATGGAATATCCACCACAACTGCATCGACAGGTTGTCCTGGAGTATCAGAGTATTTTTCAGGCAAATGCACTTTGTATTTTGAGCCAACTTTACCTTTAGGAAAGCCATTGGCGTTCAAAGTTCCATCAAACGGAACATAGCCCATTGCTATATTTTGTTTCTTTTCTGGGTGATACCATGGAGATGTAATAAAACCTATTGGCTCTCCGCCGTTTTCACCAGAAACTAACCAAAAATCCGGAGCATATTCTTCAATTGGTTTTCCTCCAAGTTCCAGACCAACCAATTGAAGTTTATAAGGTTTATGACCTGCTTTAAGATCTGCTTTCATTTTCTCCAAAGCTTTTTTACCCACGTAATCTCCTTTTTTATCCCACTCGCCTTTTCCTGATAGAGAAACTTGATAACCCAAGTTACACTGAAATGGATTATGTTGGTTATCCATATCTTGACCCCAAGAAAGAATTCCTGCTTGAATTCTTCTATGGTGTGCTGGAGCAATAACCATTAAATTATGTTTTTTACCTGCTTCTAGAACAGCGTTCCACATATCTTCAGCATATAAAGTAGATTCTCTTAAGTATATTTCATATCCCGCTTCTCCTGAAAAACCAGATTGTGAAATTACCACACTTCTTCCTCCAACTTTAGCTTCTGCAAGACCATAGAAAGGCATGTTGTCAAAATCTACATGATCACCGCATAAATCTTTCATTAATGCTTTTGATTTAGGACCTTGTATTTGAACAGGGCTCACATCAATTTCATCAATGTTTACATTAAATCGTTCATCTGCATTTACTCCCTGAAGGTAAAGACCAATGTCACTATCAGATAAACTAAACCAAAACTCATCTTTAGAAATTCTAAGTAGAATTGGATCATTTAATACTCCACCATATGCATTACAAAGAATTACATATCTTGCTCTCATAGGCGAAATTTTAGTTGCATCTCTAGTGATTACATAGTCCACAAATTTTTCTGCATCAGGACCCTTTACTCTTATTTGTCTTTCAACTGCAACGTTCCACATTGTAACGTGATTAACAATTGCATCGTACTCTACCATCGCACCACCATCTTCAGGTTTAACATATCCTCTTGGATGGTATA
>CACGTU010000045.1 GCA_902576045.1 uncultured Pelagibacteraceae bacterium
TCTACACCTGCTGTTGGTTCATCCAAAAAAAGTATTGAGGGTTCATGCGAAAGTGCTTTGGCAATTAAAACTCTTCTTTTCATTCCACCTGATAATTGTCTAAGTCCAAGATCTTTTTTATCCCATAAACTTAAATCTTTTAAAACTTTTTCTATATGTTTCGGATTAGGAGATTTGCCATACAAGCCTCTCGAATAAGATACGTTATTGAAAACCGTCTCAAAAGCTTCCAAGGTTAATTCTTGGGGTACTAATCCAATTCTTGATCTAGTTTCGCGGTATTGTTCAATTATATCATAATTGTCGACAGTGATGTTGCCAGAAGTGGGAGTTACAATTCCACAAATTACACTTATCAAAGTTGTTTTCCCAGCTCCATTAGGACCCAATAATGCTAAAATTTCTCCTTTTTTAATTGTGAGATTGATATTTTTTAAAGCGTTAAATCCATTACTGTAAACTTTAGATAAGTCTTTAATTATAATTTGATTTTCTTCCATGAGGGTTGGAAACATATAATTGTTAAAAAGATTATTACAAGAAATTATAAGAACACATCTATTAACTACAATTGATAATAATAGGGTTTTTTAACTAATCTAATGACAAGCTTGATTGAATTTTTTAAGTCTCCAATAATTATAAGGCCATGGAGTTACAAAACCAACTGCCAACATAATTGGAACTACCCACCAGGTAAGTATTGCACCGCCTGTTAAAAAATAATCAGTTAAATTCATTGCAACTTCCATACTGATCATAGATATAAAACTCATCCCAATAGCTGTGTGAAAAGCTTTTTTGAAATCAAAATTTTGTTTCATCAAAATTATTGTCTCTAAAATAATACTAGTTATTAAACCATTTATGATTGCTAAAATCATAATGGCAAGGACGGGAAAAGGAATTTTGATTAATTGAAAAAATAAAATTGTTCCAAAATCTCCTATAGAACATCCAAGTAAACACCATGCAGTGTTTTTTGCACTTCTTTTCCAAGTGTGTTTACATGACCAATTAAAATTTAAAGTTTCTGAACTCATTTTTTACTAATTTCCAACTGATGAAAATATATATCATCATTCCAATATGATTTAATATAAGATAGGATATTATCAATCCCCTCATCTTCAATATTGTTACCAAAACCCATCATTTTACCTTCGTAATTTTTTATCAGTTTTGCAAATCCATACTTTATAATTTTATGCAACAACTCATCAGAATGATGCCACGTATGTCCTGTTCCATTTAAGGGTGGCGCTTTTCTATGTCCGTCTTCATCAAATCCTTTCCAGTTTTTTGCACCAGCTAAATTTACTTGATGACAAGAAGCACAATATTGATTGTATAATAATTTTCCTGATTCAATTTTTAATGGATCATCTTTGGTTATTGGATAATGGGAATGCGAATAGGCAGACTTAATGAAACAAAAAGATAAAAGTATTATTAAAAAAAAATTTTTAAACATTTAAAATGTTAATGTGGTTTTCTATATCTGCTATGACATGCATTGCAATTTGCCCACATTAATTTTTTGTAAGTTGCTTGTATGTCATCTACCTCTTCCATAACTTTAGCTAATTGTAACATGTCATCTGCTGCTTTTTGCATTAAAGCGTTAAATGCATCCTTCTCCTCCCAAATAATTGGTAAAGCCTCAGTACCATAGCCTTCTTTAGAATTTTCTGGAAAATAGTTTAACAAGTTTTCATAATTTTTACTCATTTCAAAAATAATAGGCTCCGCTTCCTCAACCTCGAATTCCCTCAATAGAATATTTACCCTTTTTGCTAATTTCGCATTATTGCTAAAAATTGCTTTTCTACCTTTAATTATATCCTCTATACTTTCTTCTGAATGAGCAATAAAATTGGTATTAAAAAAAGAAGCAGCTACAAAAATAAATAATAAAAATTTATTTTTCATAAATGTAAATTATGAGAGATGTTAACATTATACAAAAATACAATATTTTAACAAAGTTTTTCCACTGGCTAAGTGTCATAGGTCTAATAGTTCAAATACCACTTGGGTTTTATTTAGTTAGACAAGAATTTTCTGATTTAAGAATAACAATTGAGGAAATTCACGTATTAATTGGAATTACGATTTTTTATATCACTTTATTACGACTATTGGTGAGGCTTTTTATAAATTCTCCAGAGAACCCAATTGAAGCATTTCCAGGTCAAATGATAATTGCAAAACTAAACCATTTTCTATTATATTTAACACTTCTAACAGTCACTTCCTCTGGGATATTAAAAAAATTGTTTAATGGTGAAAAATTAAATTTTGGGATTACCGAGATCAAATTAAAATCGAATTTTGATTATGCTGATTTAAGTTATGATGTGCATATATACTCAAATTATACTCTGATTGCTTTAATATCTCTGCATATTTTAGCGGCATTGTTACATACCTTTGTTTTTAAAGATAATGTTATCAAAAGAATAACATGATTAGGTTAAAAAATTTAATATTTGTAATTTGTTTCGCTTTTTTTTCATTTTCAAGTTTTAGTTTTGAAAAATCATCTGGTTTTTCTTTAAATGAATTTGATAAACTAAACACTGAAGGAAAAACAATTGTAATTAATTCTTGGAACGAATGGTGTTCAGTTTGTGCAACTCAAACTTCTATATTTGAACAAGCAAAAAAAGATTTTCCAGATTTTGAGTTCTTTTTTTATGAACATGATAAAAATAAAAATATAAGTGAAAAACTAAATATAAAGTTTTGGACCACTATAGCGATTTATAAAGATGGGAAAGAAATTGCTAGAGAAATTGGCTTGGACAAAAAAGAGGATATTTACGACTTACTCAAAAAAGGTATTTAATTTAAGATTTCAGAAGCATTAGCGTATTGGTGACCAAAAACATCTGCAACAGCTTTATAAGTAACGCTACCTTTATGAACATTTAATCCAGCTAAAAAATTTAAATCTTCTTTTAAAGCTTTTTGATAGCCATCTTTTGCTAGTTTGCTTAAAAAAGGTAAAGTGGCATTGTTTAATGCTATGGTTGAAGTTCTAGGAACCCCTCCTGGCATGTTTGCTACG
>CACGTU010000046.1 GCA_902576045.1 uncultured Pelagibacteraceae bacterium
TAACATAATTGCTAATGCTTCTGTTAATGACATTGATAGTGTCATTAATGGAATTGAAATTAATGCTATAGAACCTCCCAATCCAGATTTTGCTATTCCGAATAGAATTATTGCTGGAATTACAGAAATTAAGAAAATAAGATTTATTTCCATTCAGTTTTACTGAAGCTGAAATAATTTTTTACCTAGTGGACTAATTGGTTCTTGAGGAATTGGTTTCTTACCAGTTTTTTTTTCGATAATTTTAATTAATTTTTTAGCTAAGCCTTTTCGTCTAAAAATAGGATTTACGAATATATATTCGATCTCTCCCATCTCATTATATCTTGCAAAACCAAGTGTTGTGTTAATATTTTTGAATGTAATTATACCTTCAGTTTCTACACACTCATAATTATTTAGATTGTCCATGATCAGTCATATAATAATAATCCTAGAATAGACAAGGCAATAATTGAAATAGTTACTATTATATAATTAATTTTAAATTTGAATTTTTGATAAAAATAATCTTCAATTTTTTTCCAAAATATAACTATGAGTAATAAAATAATTACGGGTAATACAATTTTAACCATTAAATAAGTTAGACTAATTAGTTTATTTTTTAAATTAATTAAATTGTCTTTAAGACAAATTTCTTTGCATAAAATTTGCTTTCTGCTATGCACTCACAATGACAGATAAAAACTTTGGTTTTGGCACACAAATTAGAAAATCTCCTTATTTCAATGCAACTGTCAGATACGGAGCAAAAGGGTTTTCAGTTTATAACCATATGTATATTCCAAGAGATTTTGGAAGTCCTGAACAAAATTTTTGGAATTTGATTGAAAATGCCATTTTATGTGATGTTGCAGTTGAAAGGCAGGTTGAGATAACTGGGCCAGATGCATACAAGTTTATACAATTATTAACTCCAAGGGATTTATCTAAGCTTGCAGTGGGTCAATGCAAATATGTTTTAATAGTTAATAACGACGGTGGAATTTTAAATGACCCAGTTTTATTAAGACTTGATACAAATCATTTTTGGCTGTCACTTGCTGATAGTGATGTATTATTTTGGGCTCAGGGAGTTGCAATAAATTCTAGTTTGAAAGTTAAAATTACAGAACCCGATGTTTCACCATTGCAATTACAGGGTCCAAAATCAGGAGACATTATGGTTAGACTATTTGGTGAAAGTATTAAGGATTTAAAATACTATTGGCTTAAAGAGTACGAGTTAGATGGAATTCCATTAATTGTTTCAAGAACTGGTTGGTCAAGTGAACTTGGATATGAAATATATTTAAGAGATGGATCAAAAGGTGATGACTTGTATGAAAAAATTATGACTGCTGGAAAAAATTTTGGTATTCAGCCCGGTCATACTTCATCAATAAGAAGAATTGAAGGTGGGATGTTATCTTATCATGCAGATGCAGATATAAATACTAATCCTTTTGAACTAGGTCTTGATAGGTTAGTCAACTTAGAAAGTGACATTAATTTCATTGGCAAAGATGCATTAAGAAAAATCAAAAACGATGGAATAAAAAGAAAACAAGTTGGTATTGAATTAGATTGTGAGCCGTTGTCAGGTCCTAACACAACTTTTTGGACAATAATGAATAAAAGTGAAAAAGTTGGGAAAGTTACCTCAGCTGTTTACTCACCAAGACTTAAAAAAAATATTGCTTTAGCAATGGTAGATATAAAATACACAGATTTAGGAACAAAATTACAAACTAAAATTGATGATAAAATAGTCAATTGTACTATTGTGGAAAAACCATTTTTTGATCCTAAAAAGAAGATTGCCTCAAGTTAAAATTAGAAAATAAAATAAGTTATCAATAATACGATTAATACAATTATCGACCAAATGGATAAATTGGTTAGAAATTGTTTTAATTTTGAATTAGTTTTTAGAAAAGCAGGTAAAACTAATATTAATACAGCAATTAGAGATATCGCTGGAATTACTTGTTCTAAATTCAAACTATTTATTGTTTAATATTGTAGCCTTTTTTTAACAATGTTGTCACAACAGTTATACAAGTTATTAAAAAAAGCAACATACAGCCAATACTTATCCATATATTAAAATCTGAAACACCATAAAAAGAGTATCTCATTCCATTAATTAGATATACGACAGGATTAAAATATGTAACTGTTTGCCAAAAAGAAGGAAGCATATCTAAAGAGTATAAGCTACCACCTAGAAAAACCATTGGTGTAATTACTAATGTTGGTACAATTGACATTTGTTCAAAATTAGAGCTCATCAATCCAATTAAAAAACCAAATAGCGCAAATGTAAAAGCTACAAGCACCAAAAGGAATATCATGAGTAATGGATATTTAACTGTTACATCTACAAAAAACAAAGAGGTAATAAATATTACGACGCCAACTATTAAAGTTTTAGTTGCACCTGCCCCAACAAATGCAAGTACTACTTCAAACGTAGAAATTGGAGCGGCTAAAATTTCATATATAGTTCCATTAAATTTTGGAAAAAATATACCAAAAGAAGTATTACTTATTGATTGTGTCAATAAAGTTAGCATCAATAAACCTGGTACTATGTATGAGCCATAACTTAGCCCATCTATACTCTCCACATAATCACCAATAACAGATCCAAAAACAATAAAGTAAAGAGACGTGGATAATACCGGTGAAAGTAAAGATTGGAGTAACGTTCTTCTAAATCTATCCATTTCATGAAGGTAAATAGCTCTTAGAGCATAAAAGTTAAATTTCATTATTTTCCTTTACTAAAGTGACAAATATTTTTTCTAAAGAACTCTGTTCTGTTTTAAGGTCTCTCATTTTTAAACCAGCCTCTTTTAATTCTTGTAACAAATTTGTAATTCCGGTTCTCTCAGCTCTAACATTATAATTATAAATAAGCGACATTTGATCTTTTCCAATTACTAATTCATATTTTGAAAGTTGCTCAGGAATTTCAGTTATTTTATCTTGTAATTCTATTAATAAAGTTTTTTGACCCATTCTTTTAAGTAAATCATTTTTA
>CACGTU010000047.1 GCA_902576045.1 uncultured Pelagibacteraceae bacterium
TTTTTGAGTGTAAGGATTCTGAAAAACCTTTTGTATTCTCAATATTCTTTAAGTTTGAAAAATTAGTGCTTGATAGAGCATTAAGCGCTTTTTTTTTATTAAATTCATTTTTTTTCTTAATTAGATTATCTATAAAATTTATAATTTTTTCGAACTCGTAATAAGTATTATTAATTAAATCTTCATATTTAATAACTAATGTTGGAAACATTTTATTATTTATCCAGGTTTGGTAATTCTTTTCCCATGAGCTTAAAAACTGAAAATCACTATAATCATTTTTTTTGAAATAATCATAAGTGAATTTCCTTTCATTAAGCATGAAGTCTAAAGATTCCTCATAAGTCATTTCAAAATGATTTTTAACAGAAGTAATTACATTTCTTGGATCTCTTAAAATATATATTGCACCTAAAGTATTTTCTTCATTCGTAAATTGTGTGTTATTAATTTTTCCTAAAAAGTTATGCGTTTTAAAAAATCTGAATTTTCCGTCTAGATTAATAAACTCTTGAGCTTTTATCCAAAATTTAGCTGTATCGCCAGGAACTGAAATGTTGTAATCAAATTTTTCAAAATGTTTTTTTTCAGGAAACTGTCCAATATTTTTTAACAATGTATCATCTATAAATATACCATTATTTGTATGATAATATGCACAAATTAGTGATCTTACCCAGGTATTTCCACTTTTGGGGTAAGAGGCTATCCAAAGAATCATTTTTAGAATTCAATATTATTATCTTTAAGTATATCCATCATAGGTTTTAAATGCTTCTCATATTTTTTCCATTTTTGTGAACTATCTTGATACACTTTACTTCTAACTTGTAATAAAGAATTTGTTTCAACCGCTCGATTATTTTCATAAAATTTTAAAATTTTATTTTCCCAATTAAGGCCAATTTCTGCTATGACTGATTTTGAATTAGTCTCATAATCTAAAACAAATTTATCATAATCAATTTCTATAAGTTTCGAGGGGTATTTATCTCTCCAAAAATTCATCATTTCGTTATAAATTATATAATATTCTGCTATGCTTTCCAATTTATGAGCATAATCCATGCCAATGTTATCAAAAAAATTAGAATTGTAATTTGACCAACAAACAGCCATTGGGTTCCTTGACATATGAATGATCTTTGCCTCTGGAATTGAGTTTAAAATAAATCCCACAGTAAAAAAATTAAAAGGCATTTTATCTACAATAAATTTTTTTGATGTAATTATTTTTTCTAAATTTGACAGATATTCTCTTCTAACAAATCTGAAGAGCTCATCTGGACTGGTTTTTTCATTCCAATTGGAATCATAGAAAATTCTGGGCATAATCCTTAATTCTCCAGCACCAAAAACCTCAGAGTGTGAAGAAATTATTTGCTCTAATAGACTAGTGCCTGACCTAGGCATACCTATTATAAATATTGGGTAAACTTTATAAGTATCCTTAAAATCTATAACTTTAAATTTTTTTGTTGAGAAGTAATTTTTTACTTTTTGGAATGAAGTTTTTTCTTCTTCAATTGAAAAGTTTATTTTTTTTAAGTACAATTTTTTTGCTTTTGTTAAGAATTTAAATCCAAGGTCAATATTTTCTATATCGAAATAAATTTTACTAAGTGCATATGAGATGTCTTGCTCGTGTTTAGGGTGAAGATCATTATTATTTATAAGCTCCTCTAAAACTTTAATTATATTATCGTTTTTATCAATTTTTCTTGTTTTTACGTAATAAACATATGCCTCAGTTAAAAATTTATCTTTATCTATAGCTTTTAAAAAATAATTCTTTGCCTCTTCAAAATTTCCTTGAACAGAATTAATAAGACCTATAAGTAAATATGATTGTGCAAAATTACTATCAATTTTAATTACTCTCTCATAGATTTCACGAGCTTCTTCAAACCTTTTTTCATCATATAAAAGATTAGCTAAATTATAATTAGCCTCTAAATTGTTTGCCTTTAAGTTGATAGCATGTTTGTAATTCTCAAATGCTTCATGTTTTAAACCAACATTTTTTTGTGATGTAGCAAGATTGTTATAAGCTTCAAAATAATTTTTTTTTAATTCAATTGCCTTTTGATAAAAGATTATTGACTCCTTGAACTTTTTTTGCAACTTTAAAACATTGCCATGTATATAATTTGTTTCAGCATCATTAATCAAATCAAGTAGTTTCTCGGATACAATTTTAGCTTTGTTAAAGTTTTTTTCATTTAATTCACTTAATATAATTATTTTATAAATCTCTTTGTCTTTGCTAAAAGTTTTTAGTATCAATTTAGAGATTTTTGATATTTTAGCATACTTTTTATCTTGAAAAAGTTTGAAAATTTTTGATCTATCAAAATTTAAATTATTTTCTCTCATTGAAATGTAAAGATGTAATACTATATACTCACTTTAAATTAAAAAGTTATGATGTTAAATAAGGATTTACCAAAAAAAATACCCGTTTTTCCACTGTCTAATTTTATAATTTTTCCTAAAACGACAGTTCCATTAAATATTTTTGAACCAAGATATATACAAATGATAGACGATAGTATGAAAAGCAACAGATACATTGGGATGATACAACCTAAGAAAACTGGAAATTTAAAAAAACCTGATCTTCATAAAATCGGTTGTGTTGGAAAGATTACAAGTTTTAATGAAACAGAAGATGGTAGATATCTAATAGTTTTAAATGGAATATGTAGATACGAAACAGTTGGTGAAATTAATTCAGATAAACTTTATAGAGAATGTGAGGTAAATTTTGAAAAATTCTCTAATGACTTAACTCAAAAAAAGGAGCAAGTAAATTTTTCTGATTTAAAGCAAATATTTGGTGACCTTAAGAAATTATTTGAGCAACAAGGTTATCAAATTA
>CACGTU010000048.1 GCA_902576045.1 uncultured Pelagibacteraceae bacterium
TACACAAGTGCGCCTCTATATATATTGCTATCTCCAACAGTATCAGGTGTAAGCACTAATGGCGTGGAAGGCGCTGAATTGGTAATATTATTATTTGTAATATTATTTAGTGGAATTACCTTATTTATTTTTCCAAGATTATCTAAGTTTACAATTGTTAAATTTGATCCTGTGGCTTCATCTGTATCATCATAACCACCTCCCATAATTGCAACATTTAAATCATCATCTATTACAGTGTCACCTGCTCCACTATTTGGGATTCTAGTAATTCTAGGTGATGACCATGTTTGACCTAATTTAGTATAATCGTATTCACTTGGAACACTGCCATAATCATAGGATTTTACATTTGTTCTAGCAATTAAAACATGAACTTTTTTGTTATCTTTATCGTTATAGATTGAGTAAAAGTGAACAGGTTTATCTGGATTAGTAACATCTAGTACTGAAAATCCTGCTCCACCTCTTCCATATGGTATCATTAAAATAGTACGCCACTGTTTTGATCCTGCAAGTCTTAAAGGACTTTGTATAAATAAATTACTTACAACTGGAGATCCATCAACTCCATATATCGCATTTGAACCGCCCTCTTTACTTGTGTTTAAATCTGTATTGATCATTAATGGTAAATTTCCTGCTAATAAAGGTGGCACAAAACCCCATAATTCTTGTCCAGTATTTGCATCAAAGGCATGCAATATTCCATTATTAGCACCAACATATAATACTTTTTTTCTACTCGAATTTGCTTTTGCAAAAGAATTATAATTTTTTAAAGTTTTGAAATATGCATCAGTATTTTTAGATGATGAAGGTGTTGCAAGTCTTGGAGGACCAACTGCAACCATTTCGGAGTGATAAATATCTGCTAATGGATTTTCTAGTTTTTCAAATAAATCACAATCTGCATCGTAATCAAAATAATCTGTGCCTCTTATAAAATTAATTAAACCTTTAACATCATCTGTGTTGCCATCCATAACCCCCGAAGCTGATTTGCATCTTTGGGTATTTAATTGTCCTGCTGTTTGACTGTGATAATCTGCAACTTTATTCCCAGTTAGTTCAAATAAGGGATTTATTTTAAGTGAATTACTGTCGTTAAAATTGTTATAATCATCTAGATATGAAGTACCAGGAATTTCACTCCATAATTTTCTGCTTTTAGGATCAAGTATTAATTTCGATGCTTCCCAATTAGGTTTAGCATTTTTATCAATTTTACCATCCTCTGTTAGCTTTCTACTTATTAATTCACCCTGCCATTGTTTTTTGCTCACAAATTTAAGTTTAGCTTGATAAGCAGAATTTTTATCTTTTGTTTCATTTATTACTGATGGAGCAGAGAAAGATACTTTTTTAGCATCTTCTATAATTGTTAACATTAAATTTTGAAATGAACTCTTTAACTGGGTTACACCATCGATATAAATTCCTTTTTCAGTTCCAGAATACCGTGCATGATCGTCAATATAACGCCTGTGGGGTGAACCCAACATATTATGATATCTATAATCTTTAATATTCGCGTCCCAACTTCCTTTAATAGTATTTTCTGGTGGTAAGTCTCCATAAACAAAAAAATAAGATTTAATATTTTTTTCCTGGAACAATTTTGCATCCTCACCATTTCTTAATGCTTCTCCAATTCCTCCACCGCCAGGTAAAAGATAAACCACATAAGTTGATGCACAAGGAACTTTTGGATCTACTACAGAGTATTCAGGATGTGTTAAATAATCGTAAGCAAGTTGAAGACCCCAGGTATTTGTCGTATCATATGTAAGATGGTTTCTAGGTATTGAATTAGTATCCCAATATGGAATACCTAAATATCCAGTACCCGTCATTGGATCATTATAATCATAATTTGTTCCATCTGGATCATTTTTAAAATTGATTTTATCTTCAAAAATTTTTTTAATTTGTTCAGCTCCTTTGTCATGTATTCTTACCTTAAGACACGCCTTAGTCACACAAGGTTTTGCATAACCAGTTGTTAAATCACCATACCATTTTTGAAGAAGACCTCTTCTAGGTAGACCATACTCTATGCTTCCACTCTGCTGACCATTTACATATCTATTTGTCGAACCTTGTCTGCCATGGAGTCCTAATCCAAAATTTATTTGGCTTGTTATTGAAGGGTCTGATAAAACTGGAAGCATAGCTTCTAAAGCTATGCCTTCTTGATCGTTATTTCCATCCTCTGTTTTGGTTCCTCCAAAAACTCTTTTAAAAGCCAATGTGTTGCTATCAACAACAAAAACGCTGTATCCTGAATTTGTTTGATCACCAGAATCTGAAATTAAGTACATCTCGTTTTTATCTGGGTTTATCCCTAAAATTTTGATTCTTGCTGGTCGTGTCATTACGTTCATTTCAATTCTAAATCCAAGATTGCTATTTGGATTATGCAAGTCACCCCATCCACCTTTGTACATAACTTTTTTTGATGAAACTATTTGCGAATAATCATCATTAAAAGTTACTTTATAAAGGTAAGCTCTATAAGGATCTTTTGGAAGAGGAATTCGTTTATCATATACCGCTTTTTCTGCCCAACCAAATGCTGTAAAATAAAAAGTTCTAGGATCAGTTGGATGTTCCCTTATTGAGGCGTTATCCACCTGCCAATTCTGGCCCCTTAATCTTTGCCACGCTGACCCTAATGGTTTTTCTTTATTGTGTAAATCTACTTTTGTTGAAATTACATCCCAACCAACTTTAT
>CACGTU010000049.1 GCA_902576045.1 uncultured Pelagibacteraceae bacterium
ATGGCTTTATGGCTCAAACAGGAGATGTAAAATTTGGAAATTCCTCATCATCCGATTTTAATCTGCAAAGAGCAGGAATGGGCGGATCTGACTTACCTGATTTAAAACAAGAATTTAATGATTTGCCCCATGAACGTGGCACTGTATCTATGGCAAGATCTTCTGATCCAAACAGTGCTAATAGTCAATTTTTTATTTGTTTTGAGTCAGCCTCTTATTTAGATAGAAACTATACAGTCTTTGGTAAAGTTATTGAAGGAATGGAGTTTGTAGATAAAATTAAAAAAGGTGATGGTCCTAATGGATCAGTTTCTGAACCAGATAAAATAATTAGTTTTAAGTCTGAATAAAAATGAATGGCATTAAAAAAATTTAATTTTAATGTTAATCATACTGAAAACCATTCACGAGTAGGAGTTATTGAAACCCATAGAGGTGATATTAATACACCTGCTTTTATGCCTGTTGGTACACAGGCGACTGTAAAAGGCGCATTCATAAAAGATGTAGTTCAAACTGGAAGCGAAATAATATTGGGAAACACCTATCACCTGATG
The DNA here is from genome assembly GCA_902576045.1 of uncultured Pelagibacteraceae bacterium. GTDB lineage: Bacteria > Pseudomonadota > Alphaproteobacteria > Pelagibacterales > Pelagibacteraceae > Pelagibacter. The sequence continues at coordinate 558 of CACGTU010000049.1, forward strand.
TTAAGACCAGGTGTTGATAGAATCTCAAGCGTTGGAGGCTTGCATGAATTTATGAATTGCAACCTTCCTATATTAACCGACTCTGGTGGATTTCAAGTAATGTCATTATCAAAATTTAATAAAATTGACAGAGAGAAGGGTGCTATTTTTCAATCTCATATTGATGGTAATAAGTTTATTTTAAGTCCTGAGGAGAGTATTAGAGTTCAAAAGGGCCTCAACTCAGACATAGTAATGGTAATGGATGAATGTCCAAAAAAAACCGATGATTTTGAGAAAATTAAAAAATCAATGGATTTATCTATGTATTGGGCAAAAAGATCAAAAAATGCATTTGGCGACAATCCTCATAAAGGTTTATTTGGAATAGTTCAAGGTGGTCTGTTTAATGACTTAAGATTGAAATCACTAGAGCAACTTATAGATATTGATTTTGATGGTTATGCGATGGGTGGTTTGGCGGTTGGAGAAACTCAGAAAGAAATGTTTGATGTATTGGATGGAGTTAAAGATTATTTACCAAAAGATAAACCTAGATATCTTATGGGCGTTGGTACTCCCTCAGACATTATTGGCGCAGTTAAAAGAGGTATTGATATGTTTGATTGTGTATTACCAACACGATCTGGCAGAACTGGTTTGGCATTCACATGGAATGGGAGAGTACAAATAAGAAATGCAAAATACCAAAACGATAATTCGCCTCTAGATTTAAATGTTTCTAAATTTGACTTAAATAAATACTCAAAAAATTATTTGAATCACTTATTTAATACTAATGAAATGTTAGCGTCTATGCTGTTAACTTTAAATAATATTAACTTTTATCAGGAGTTGATGAGTGAGATTAGAAAAAATATTAAAAATGGAACTTTTGAAGAATTTCACGATAAGTATATTAACATACTGTAAAAATTATCCATTGATAAATGGATAAAAATCAATATAAGGACCCCCGTTGGGCCGTTAGCTCAGTTGGTAGAGCAATTCCCTTTTAAGGAATGGGTCGATGGTTCGAGTCCATCACGGCTCACCAATTTTAAGAAATTGGTGGATATTCTAAAGTTACCTCATTTATCCAAGAGGTGATATTATTTATTCTATTGGTTGAGGAAGGATGCGTACTCATGAATTCCGGTGGTTCCTTACCTTTATTAGCTTCTCGCATTCTCTCCCAAATTTTTACTGTCTCTCTTATGTCATAGCCAGATAATGACGCAAATATTAAACCTAAGTAATCAGCTTCACTCTCTTGTTTTCTATTAAAAGGATTCATAATTCCAATTTGAGATAACAAACCAACTGTATCCATCCCAGTTGTTCTATTTACATTAGATACAGCACCTTTTGTTGCAATATCTAAAATTTTTGTGCCCACATTTAATAACGTTCCTCTACTTGCTCTTTCAACTGAGTGTTTTGCTACAGCATGAGCTATTTCATGACCCATTACAGCAGCTAATCCATTATCATTTTTTGTAATATCAAGCATTCCTGTATAAACCGCAATTTTTCCACCAGGCATACACCATGCGTTTTTTACTTTTTTGTTTTCTATTAAAATATACTCCCATCTAAAGTTAGCTGTTGGATCCGGTTGATTACTTCTTGCAAAATATTCAGTTATTGAATTTTCAATTTTTGAGCCAATATTTTTTATTTTATTCAAAGTTGTAATATCTTTGCTAAGCTTTTCTTTTTCTTTCACTTTTTCGTATAATTTTTCTGCTTGAGCATTAAGTTTTGCCTCAGGTATAAGTCTTAACTGTTTTCTTTCTGTTATTG
>CACGTU010000050.1 GCA_902576045.1 uncultured Pelagibacteraceae bacterium
TAAAATAAAAGGAACTTTTGAAGAAGTAGGTGTTCCAAAACAAATTGGATTTGTTCCAAACAAAGTTTTTAATGCACCATGTGGAGCTACAGCGGGGGGAGCATTAGTAAAAATTAATGTTAATAAATTTTTTTTAACTGCTTGTTCCGCGTAGTATCCTGATAATCCGTAATGACCACTTCTTTTTATACCAACCAAACCTAATCCTGTTTTTTTAGCGCTCTCAATTGCTTTTTTAATTCCAATATCAGCAGCTACAAAACCAATACTGTCATCAGCATCGATTTGCATTATTGATTGAGATATTTTTTTAAATTTAAACTTTGGCTTTGGATTAATTAATTTTTTACTTATTCTATCACAATACATTTTTAACCTAGATACACCATGACCAGTGGCTCCAACTAACTCTGCATTAACTAGTGCATCAGAACAAATCTTTGCATGTGCTTTGCTTAATTTATATTTTAGAAATACTTTAGTCAGTAATTTTTTTAACTTTTCTTTTTTCATTAAAACCATCTAAACATTCCAATGATACCAGCTGTGGCATAAAAAATTTGAAGTAGTAAAATCCCTCTATGATTTCCTAAATACGCCCACAAACCAATTAAAATTGCAGAAATTAATAATAATGCAAAACCTAAAAATTCAGCACCAATGTTTAAGGCAACTAGTAGTGAATAAACAATAGCAGTTATAACACCTGTCCACTCTAATATTTTATTTTTATTCATTAAGTTTATGATTTGAAATTAGCCTTTACCTCTCCAAGGTATAGTTTTATCGATAATTTTTCTTAGAGTAATATCAAACAAAAGACCTAACATTCCCATTATAAATATTGTTATCCAAATTACCTCATACTGAAAGTATTTTTTAGCAACGTTTTCAACAAAACCAATACCTGTTGTACCAGCTAAAAACTCTGCAGCCACTAAAGTACCCCAACACATACCAACAGCAACTCTTATACCGGTTAATATTTCAGGAAGAGAATTAGGGAAAATAACATGTCTTAAAATTTGTTTTTTAGAAGCACCCAAAGAGTGTGCTGCATGAATTTTTGATAACTGGGTACCTGATGCTCCAGCTCTAGCTGATATTATCATTATCGATAATGAAACCATAAATAATAGAAAAACTTTACCAGTATTATCAATTCCCAAAACTGAAATTATCAAAGGTGCCCAGGCTAAAGGAGGTACAGGTCTATATAATTCAATTAAAGGATCAAAAAATCCTTTAGCAAATCTGTTTAGCCCCATAAACAAACCTAAAGGCACTCCTATTATAATTCCAAAAACTAATCCTAAAAATACTCTTAAAAAAGAGTCCCAAATATGTCCATACGGAACAGGAACTTTAAATAATTTAAAATCACCTGTTACTAGTTTTAATACTTTACTTTTAAAATTTTCCTTTACAATTCCATCTTTAGTATGAACTGGATACTCTCCAGGTAAAACATCTGCAATCCAATCTGGTAAGATAAAACCAACCATAGAACTGACATCAACCATTTCAATCCAAAGCAATGGAATATTTTTATATCCAACACTTGGTTTAGACATAAGAATAAATTTATTAAAGGTATCAGATGGCTTAGGTAGCCATCTACCTGAACCTTGTTCGGAGCAACTTGGACCACTGGCAACTATTGTTCCTGCAGGAAATAAAAGTATATCAATTAATCTTAATCCACCTTGTTCAGATTTTTGAAGATTATCAAATTCAATTATTGCATCTTTCATCTCATTAAGAGCTGTTGGAGGATAGATGCTAGCAAATTCTATTCTTCTTGCTATTTTTACAATATTTTTTGCATATGTTGATGCTATTTCCTCACTATCATCCAAACTTTTCCTGTATGCTTTGATTTCATTTTTTAATTCTTTTATTGAAGTTTTAAAATATGAGTTATGATTTCTTAACTTAAAAAATTTGTCACTTATCACTTTAAGTTCTGCTGCTGCAGCATGAAATTTTAAACCTCTATTTGTTCCTGGAACTAATGGAACTTCAAGTGTATTTTCAATAGAGCCAGTTCCAGTTCTAACAGTAGTAATACCCCATCCACCTTGTTCCGAGACAGCTTTGAGTCTCTCATTTTTTTCTTGCTCAGTTTC
>CACGTU010000051.1 GCA_902576045.1 uncultured Pelagibacteraceae bacterium
AATTTTCACTTTGTAATCTATCCTATCAATCAAAATAACGAATTTAATTTTATATCGATAGTAAGAAAAAAATTAGTAGGATCTGAGATTACAAATAGAAGTCTATTTAAAGATAAAATTTTTATAAATAACTTAATGAGTCAGATTTCTTCAAAATCAGATTTAAATTTATCTGAGTTGGTAAATGAAATTAAATGCTTTCCAATTTTTGTGAGTAAAAAAATTAAAATACCCAATAATAAAAATATATTTTTAATGGGTGATGCGTTCTTTTCATTTCCACCCTCTTTTGCGCAAGGAGCATCACAATCAATTGAATCTGCAAATGATCTTTTCAATGATCTAAATAATAATTTATCAAATTATTACAAAAAAAGAGTTTTAAAGACGAAACAGATAAATTATAGATCTTCCATAAATCACCATGCATTCCATATTGCAAATCCTATAAATGTTTTTTTTAGAAATATTTTTCTTAAATATCTTTCTAAAAATAAAAGTTTTTTAGAAAATTATTTGGGTAAAATTTATAAGAATTAAGCTCTTGGCCGTAGACGTTGTCTAAGTTCATCAATAGGCTTTAAACTATTTCCTACTTGATAATGCCAATAGGTCCAACCATTGCAGCTTTCTGCACCTAATATCTGAGCAGCTACTTTGTGAATAGATCCCTCGTTCTCTTTATGTTTAATACTTCCATCAACCATAACTTTTGCAAATACTTTCTTTTTTTGGTCATAAATTTCTGTACCAGGCTTTATAACACCTAATTCAATTAATGAACCAAAAGGCACTCTCGGCTTTGATTTATTATTCCGGAGTGTATCCAAATATTCATCCATAATAATTTTAGTATTTTTTATCCGTTTGTTCGCAGCTTCAAAATATTTTTTTTCTTTTTCTATTCCAAAATAAGATCGTCCTAATTTTTTTGAAACCACAGCAGTTGTACCTGATCCTAAAAAAGGATCTAAAATAAAATCATTTTTATTTGTAGAGGCTAATACTACCCTATGTAGTAAAGCTTCTGGTTTTTGGGTTGAATGTACTTTCGTTCCATTATCTTTTAATCTTTCTTTACCGTTACATATTGGTAAATTCCATGTGGATCGCATTTGTAGATCATCGTTAAACGACTTCATTGATTGATAATTAAAAGTATATTTTGACTTTTTACTTTTTGATGCCCAAATCAATGTTTCGTGAGCATTAGTAAACCTGGTACCTCGAAAATTTGGCATAGGGTTATTTTTACTCCAGATTACATCGTTTAAAATCCAGAAACCAAGATCCTGAATTATTTTTCCTACTCTAAAAATATTATGATAACTGCCTATGACCCAAATAGACCCATCTTTTTTTAATACTCTATTTGATTGTTTTAGCCATTCGTATGTAAACTCATCATAGGATTTAAAACTTTCAAATTGATCCCATTTATCATCCACTGCATTCACTCTAGATCTGTCTGGTCTAATTAAACTGTTTTGTAATTGTAAATTATAAGGTGGATCTGCAAAAATTAGATCAAATGTTTCATCAGGAATTTTTTTTAATTCTTTTAGACTGTCCCCATTTATAATTTTGTTCTGTAAATTTTTAACTATCATTTTTAAAAAAGTAATTAGACTCCAGGGTAGATTCCGCGTCAACCAGAGATTGAAAAAAATAGACTCTACTTGTTGTAAGTTTTACTTATGACTCAATATGTTGTGTATAGGTCTAAAGTTTTTTCGATGATGCTTCGTTATACCAAATTTCTTAATGGCTTTTAGATGTTCTTTAGTTCCATATCCTGCATTTTTATCCCAAGCATATTCTTTAAATTTTTTGGACATATTTGTAATTAGCCGATCTCTTGCAACCTTAGCAATTATAGATGCTGCCGATATTTCAGATATTTTTTGATCTCCCCTAATTACAGACTTAAGTTTGTAACCCTTCATTTCTGGCGATTTATTTCCATCAATTAATGTTGATGTAGGTTTTATTTTAAGTTTTTTAATCGATCTTTTCATGGCCAATAAAGATGCATTTAGAATATTTAAT